>NZ_CAWPRX010000203.1:0-39399 GCF_963890365.1 Tychonema sp. LEGE 07196
TTTTTAGCGTTTTTAACAAAACTTGAATTGATTTAATAGTCAAGTTTCGGTATGGTAAGTTGAATTAAAAATCAAATTTCCGAAGTGCTAGAAAGTCGGTAGTGCAGCAGTCGTTATGTCAGCCTTGGCAGTTGCATAAATTGCTGTTGTCGGACTCACGATGAAGCAATCGGTTAAACAGTTGTTGTCCGAGCGAGTTTGAAAGTCGGGTAAGCAATATGCTCAATATTGATAGGGGGTGGATATTTTTTGTCTGCACGTAAAAGTCAGGTTTGCGATCGCAAAACCATTGCTTGCTACCTGTTGAGAACAGCCATAACCAGTCTCAACAAGTCAAGACACGAACAGCACAAAAAGGCAGCCGTTTGACCGACAAATTCAGGCATTTGTAGCCGTTTGCTGGATATTTTCGTGTAAATATAGGTA
Organism: Tychonema sp. LEGE 07196; assembly: GCF_963890365.1. NCBI lineage: Bacteria > Bacillati > Cyanobacteriota > Cyanophyceae > Oscillatoriales > Microcoleaceae > Tychonema > Tychonema sp. LEGE 07196. Next base: position 427 of record NZ_CAWPRX010000203.1, read on the forward strand.
AAGTGCAGTCCCTGCAAATACCTGTATCTCACTAACTTTGTACAGCAAACCCCTGACTTTATACGGCACTTGCCTGACTTTTGGGCACACCAAAATTAGCTATTTTTTTTGGTGGCGGCTTCGATCTGCGGTGCGGGGAGTTTGGCAAAGTATTTTGGGCAACGTGTGACCAACTCCCGAAAATCTAGGAAGTGCCGATCACCCACAATCCCCACTAATTCCGCCTCCTTAAATTCCCCAGCGTCGATCGCGCTCTGCAAGTCGCAATCAATGGCCGCCGCTACTCCCGGAGACTGCCAGCCAGTAGCCTCTAGAATCCGTCGGGCAAAACTCTGGACAATTGGCGGCGGTGCGAGTAGTTCGCGATATTCGGTTTGCAGGCGATGGCGTTAGGGCTTGCCAGATGGCGGCGCGATCTGCGTGTCCGTTTTCGCAAACTTCCGTAACAACTGCTGCGATATGGCGGGCCGTGGTGCGATCGGCTTCGGCTATTGCCGATCGGATGAACTCGACACATTCGGCGTGAGCATCTTGGGCGATCGAGGACGGGGAGGGCGATCGGGACTGTTGCGTAGTTTCTAACATGGTGCCTCTCCCTCTGCCTTCAATTGCATCAGGACGGGCGCGTGTGAGATTTTCGGAACCGCAACTGTAATCACTTGCAGGTTGTGCGATATTTTGTCGAGCTTGATTTTATAATCCGTCTCTCTGCTGCCGTAGCCAACGTAAACTACCTCTCCCCTCTGCCCGTGGTGGATGTTGCCGACTTCGGTTATAACCACGCGGTCGCCCTCTGTGAACTCTTTGTGGTGTTTGATGATTGACTCTGGCGGTGCGATCGGCGTTGGTTCCGGTTGTGGTTCCGGTGGCACGATCGGTGACGGATGCGGTGACGGATGCGGTGACGGGTCAGGATTGACTACTGGTAAGGGTTCCGGCGATGGTGACGGATTAAGCCCTATATCATCTCCTGCATTAGTGATTTCATCTTCACTAATCCCTTTTGGAGCTTCCTTGATTTCTGTTGTTGTATTATCAATATTTTTTTCCACCTGAGTATAGGAGGAATCCGTCACCATCGCTGTAATCGGCTCTGGGTATGTGTTCCGACCCGTCACCGAATCCGTCACCGACCCGTCACCGAATCCGTCACCAGCTTTGCAGCGCAATTGCAATTCGTAATCGTAGGTCGGGAGATGTTCGTCTGCTTTAGTGCGAAGTCGCAGCCCTTTGATGATTTTGCCTATCTTGGTATGCGCTTTTTCTATCTGCCATCCGAGGATTGTGCTGGCGCATTCAATTAGATTGGGGCTGAAGTTCTTTACTGCCTGCGGTTTGTGGCCCTGATCAGAGCAATATTGGTGATAAACCTGGTACAGTGTGCCCTCGGCGCTGGGGGAGTCGCCGACTGATACTTGCCCAAGTGGATCGAAAATTAGTTTGTCATTTAGGAATCCCGCGATCGAATCTTCCCGAATCTTGCTCTCCCAGAATTGGGCCCCAATCTCAGGAATGTCCATCACGCCGCGCAAGGTATTGGCTACCCAAGCATCATCTAGAGAAAGCAGGTAATTTGTGAAGGCCGGCAGTTCTGGCTCAAAATCATTATCAAGATTGCGGCGGGCATTACGACCTACCGCCGCATTAAAGGGTACAGCGATTGTGCGGCGTGACATACCGCTAGAATTATCAGCTCCAAAGATCGGGAAATTTGAGGCAACAACTACCATGCCCTCAAACTTGAACTTAAAGGGCTTTTTGCCTTTCTCTTCGGCCCGTAGCCAGTCGCCGCCGGTCAACTGTTTGAACTTGCCCAACGATCGAGTTCCCTTGTCTTCGTCTGGGAATATTAGCAACCGCTTACCGTAAGCTTGGGCCGCTTCAAAGCGATTACTACACCAATCATCCAGTGTGGAGCTGTGGGTATTTTCGATGCCGATTAACGATATTAGCAGGCGACAAAATGTACCTTTCCCACTGCCACCAATGCCGATAAGATGAAGAAATTTTTGGATATCAGCACGACCCTTAAGAGTAGCAGCGGCGTAGGCTAGCAGGAGATTCTTGATATGCAGATTGCCTCCCGTAGCAGTATCAAGCCATTGAGAAATATTCCCCCAGTCAGTCGCGACGATCGAGTGCGGTCGTGGCAGTGCCCAGGTGAATTTGTACCCCGGTGAGTGTGGGTGTAGTTTACTCGTAGCTATTTCTAGAGCTCCATTCTGAAAGGGGAGTAATCCAGTTTTGGGCTGCCATTTTCGCTCTATCAGCTTGCAGCGCAAGAATCGCACCGTGGCCCCAATATAGCTAGGGGGGATATTAATAATCCCTTTAGATTCAATGATTTTATAGACGATCGACTCGATAAATTCATCAGTCTCCGGGCTCCAGATGCCCGGTGCATCGGCTTCGTATCGATACCAGCAAAGCACTTCATTATTGAAAGCAAGCTTATCTCGATAATCCTCTGCAATCTGTCGCGCCATTGCATCCGAGCTAGGGATTTTGCTTTTTTTCTCCCCCTTGGCATCGCTCTCTTTTTCATCAAATAGTTTGGCTTTGGTAAGGATTGCTCGGAATTCTTCAATTCCTTTGTTCTGAATAAAATCATCCATTCCCTTAAATTCACCCTTCGGACCAGCTTCCCAGCACCCAGTAATTGAGCGTACTGGTACTTTAAATTTAGCCAATTGCTTGGCCAATTTCTTCTCGGCCGCCCGCACATTTGGATTTGTGGCCGCATCAGCATCAAAGGCAATGATAAAGCCAAAGCCAGCTTCTGCGAGCTTTCTCAGTGCGGGTACTAGGAATCGCTGATTTTCGGGGTCGCGGGCCTTGCCAGTAAGACCTTGCTCTACTCCCAGCAGGGAAATTGTAGGGATGCCATTTGAGCATCCAGCAAGGGCCTTGAATACCCCCTCAGTAAGGAGGATATAAGGCACATCATTGATATAAAAAGCTTCTCGCTTTAGGGCTTCAATCTCCCAGTAGAGCGGGTTGTCGGGGGATGGGGGGACAAAAGCATCGAATTCTCCGACTGACGTTAGATATTTTGGCGGCTCCTTTTTGCCTCGCTTCGGTTCTCGGACATCAGGCCGGAATTGTACTTGCCCATTTTGCCCTATGAACAGGATGCCCGCCGATTTTGTCGAAATCCCATAGAGCGAAGCTTGGGCGATGCTGGCACTGAAGCTGCATTCGCGGGCCCAAGGATTGAGTAAGCCTCTGCCTGCGATGTGGGCTTCATGTTCGGGGGTGAGGAATTTTTCGCCGATGCTGCATAGCGTTCCTAATCCCTTCAAATCCGGCGTGGATTGCGCGGTATCAAGTCCTTGGCTTTCTTGTGTAGATTGTGTGGTACTCATTACACCGCACCCCCGATCGCTTCAAAGGTTGCCCCAAACAATCCCCGGTTATATTGCGTATTTACCGGAGTTTGTGGCAGAATTGAATCAGTACAAGGCTTTGCAGGCTCTTGAAACTTATGGATAACTCTATGGGTAGTGTAAGAATTCCGGGAACGTGCGATCGCACCGCTACAGATGGCACAAAGACTAGCCAGCAAGCTAGCATCAACCCCAAAAACAGCGTAAAAATAGCGCTTTATTCTTTTTTCAACGTATGGCATGATAGGGATAGCAATCGGCAATCTTTTTAGGATGCCGAGTTGATGTGTGGTTAACTTTTGTCGTTCGCCTGCCAAGACTTAGCGACAAAAGTATGGACTATTTAAGATAAAAAAAGAAGCTCTGGAAGCCTATGCTACCAGGGCTTCTTCGTTTTGAAATCGCGTTTTAGTTTTCGATTCCATGTGCTTGTCGAGTTGATTTAGGTAAGTCCAAAGCGCTTGCTTAGTAAAGCTAGAGCTAGAAGTTTCTAGTTGCGATGCTTTGCCCGTAACTAATAGATATTCATCCTCAGTTAAGTAAACAGTTACCGAGTGCTTCCACCTTCGCGCCATTTTCCCCGCCCTCGCTTTAGAGTTACTGACAATGGTACTGTATCGATCGCAATTCTTGCCATCAATTTAGAAAATTTGTCTCGATCGCGCGATATTGGCTAATTCGAGACACAAAATCCCAGCATCCTTACTGTGTCGATCGAACAGCATCCCTCGCTTTTGCCTAAAAAAATAGTTATTAGCGTAGATAGACGACTATATATCAGTCGAGCGCCTATTGATTTTTTTAGAGATATGGTGTATTTTGACAGCCTTATAATCCACCAAAAAATACCAGAGAATTGGATCGAGAAACCAGTAGGCATCGGTGATTTAGCGTATTTACCACTTTACATAAAGTGGTATTCTCACCCCTAATAAAACCGTAAACGATCTATTTAATAGGTAGCTGATCACTCCCACAGTCGCGATGCCCACGGGCGATCAGCTGGGAGAACCTTGATAGTAACTCAACCAGACTCATCGTTTGTCCCCGGAATGCCCAAGGGTCACTCCTCATCGCCCTCTGGGTAATACAAGTCATCGCCCGGTAGCCGCAACTGTTCTAGCTCAGCCCGATTTTCAGCTAATGCCTCAAGAAACTCCTCAAAAGTCAGGCCAAAGAACCGCCGCTTTTCATCCGGTGTCCGCTGCTGTACTCCAAAAGCATCTCGGAACCGAGAGTCCAGTCCTTCTAGGGTGAAGGCTGCTTGAAGGGCGATCGCTCGTTTGTTGCCAGCAAGCGCTTCAACCGTTATTAGCGTGGTGAGGTCTTTGAGGCTGATAGTTCGAGCTTTGTTACTTCCGCCTCTACCAGCCCTTTGAACTGGTATCAGACTCGTGCCTCTATAACCTTTGTCTGATAACGCTTTTAGCTTATCTGGGGACTTATCCTCGATCTCCAAAAGCCAGTTACGTTTGTAACCCATTACTGCGGATACGCTGACTGCACCCGCTCGGAATTCGCCGTTTGGCATCATGTACCCGTCAATTGACAAGGTATCGCTTAATTCGATGGTGGCGTTTATGGCTTTGATTGGTTCGGTCACTAAGTTTTTTCTCCTTGGCTAGACATTTACTAAATAGTTGCTAGACATTAACTAGCACCCTTACTTGCCTTGCCCCGCTTAGCTTTCGCTGCTGTTGCTGGCTTTGCTTGTGTTGGCTGCGGTTCAGGGGGGCGATCGGATGGGCGATCGGGAGTAGAGCGTTCTTGATAAGCTTGTCGAACAATCATCTCTATCAAATTTGAGAGAGTGCGACTTTCTGATTGTGCCCATACCTCTAAACCGTCCTTAAGACTTGGCTCACAAGTAAATGTAATTTTCGCTTTTTTAGTAACTCCCATAAGCTCCGAAGATCTCAAATATTTTCAGTAAACCGCAGAAGCTGTCCTCAATGGTGATTCTGGGATAGCTTCATAAGATGTTTAACGGCTTCCAAAGCTATCTGCTATATTAACACACATCGATAGAAATCGTTTTTATCGATAAATGTCGTTTTTAAAACAGACTAAACGATGGAATCCGAAAACCTTGCTGTAATTGACGTTGAAGCCGAATTATCGATTGACTCTGAGCCAGAGGATGCTGAAGAATGGTACTCCGCCCAACAAATCCAAGGGCTGCTGAAACTGAGCAAAGCGGGATTGCAGCAATCGATTTCCAAACTCCAGAGCATCTACGGCCTCGATATCGCAACCTTACGCCGTGGCGCTGCACGGGCCACTCAATACTCTGAGCTTGCCCTGAAAGCTTGCAAATTGCTGAATGCAGGGAAGCTTAGCGAATTGCGGAAATTAGTAGAAGCATCCCCCGCCGCATCTTCTCCCTCGATCGGCGGAATAGCTGAGACGGGATAGTCAGTTTTGCTGTTGCTGCCGCTCAGCCAGACTCATCGCCTGTCCCCGGAATTTTCCAAGGGTCGATGCCGTTTTCTCTAAGCAACCGTTCGTAGTGGTCGCGTTCGATTCTGGCTCGATCGTCAACAAGCGAATGCCTCTCGGATATCGCGCTCAAGCTGTTGAACTCGCTGACTGAGCAATTCGTCTCGCTCCTGCTCGGTGCGAGTGATGCTAAAAGCAGTGTCAAAGCGACGTTCTAGGGTTTCAGTCAGCAGCGCCCAAACTAAGCTCAATGCTTGTTTCTTTCCTTCGCCGGCCTGAGTAAGCCAGTAAGCAGTAGCCACTTCTAAGGGAAGGGCATTGAATCGACTTTGACCGCGAAGTTGATCGGAGCTTTCAATCTCAATAGTGTCGGGCGTATAACCTTGACCCAGTAAAGCTTTGATAGCTTTTGAATCCAAAAGTGTCGTTCGTTCGAGTGCGGTTATAGTTCCCATGTCAAAACAATGTTTTGTCTTTGGCAGTGTTGCTTAACGGTATCTAGGAATGACTCGTGACAGGTTCCAAAGAGATGAATTCGTTTTTCGTGCGATGGGTAATATGCACTGTAAACCAGGACTTGCCCAATCGCAGTCTTCCAGTTCTTGATATGCTTGACTTCGATTAGTTGAGAAGTCGTTAACAGGTCAATTGAACCAGCAGGAGTCAGGACTTCAGTTTCACCTCCAATCTCTACTTGAAGTTGGTTAACATACCACTTCTCGTAGTCTTGTTCGCGTTTAACTCGTTGTTTGGCAACTGAAACGACACGCATTCCTTTGAATTGTTCTAGTCCAGGTGTGACGTTGCGTGAAAGCTGGGTTAGGAGAGCCACAGCTTTTTGATTGCCCAACCTAACCTGATGTTGCCAATACTCGACAACTTGGTCGAATGAGACTGCCCGAATTCTCGTTGCGCCTCTTATCACACAAGGCGTTTCCACGTCAATCAACGCAAACGGTTTACCTTCAAGAAACCGCGAACTCAAAAACCGTCGGGCGTTAATTTCAGGTTTTCCAACACATTCCGCCGCCTGTGTCTGGCTCATGCGGTAATTGCCGTCTGGCAGCATGAACCCATCGACTGTGAGAGAGCCTATCTGTACTATGGCGCGGGTGGCTCTAACTGATTCGGTCACTAAGTTTTTTCTCCAATGCTTGACATTTGTTAGAGAAGCGCTAGACATTAACTAGCACCTCTAGTTGCCTTTCCGCTTAGCTTTCGCTGTTGCAGTCGGTCTTACTGTTGTAGACGCGACGGTTACTGTCTGCGAGTCTTGGCCGTTGCGTTCTCTTCGTTCCTCCAGCGCCCTTTTGACAAAAACCAGAACTAATTGAGGGATGGTGCGATATTCAGAATCCGCCCATTCTTTTAATTCTGCATATTCATCATCGTCAAAGCTGATGGTAGTTCGTGGCCTTTTAGTGGTCATTGCTTTGTGGTGTCTACATATTCACCATTATCCGCAAAAGTCTCCTAATACAAAAATTTAGCATCACTTACATCACTATTGACAGATGATGTAAGCTGAGACTAAAATAGCACACATAGCGAATCGATTCCAAATCGATTCTGAATTGATTCTCCTAAAGCCGGCGAAACTATGGAACTTGAAAACCAGGCTGTGATTGACGTAGAGGTTACAGAAATCGATACTCCAAAGGAAGAATCGATTGAACGTTGGTACTCAGCGGCGCAAGTGCAGCGGATTCTTAATTTGAACAAGTCGGGACTGCAAAAGGCGATCGCTAAATTGCAGGGCATCTACGGCATTGACATCAAAGCCCTGCGACGCGGTGGTGCGAGAGCGACCAAGTATTCTCAAATTGCCTTGGACGCGATCGAACTCCTGAACGATGGAAAATTTACCGAACTCCGCAACTTAGTGGAAAAGACACCGGCCGCGCCATCTGTCTCAGCATCGTCAGCAATTGTTTATTTGGGGCAACACAACCAAATCGCTACCACTGCTGCAACTGTGGCTGACAGCAACCTGACCCAAATTGCTTCCTTTAAATCTGGGTTACTGAACAATTACCGAGAACTGGGGCGCGCATTAGGAAAACAGGCAGCGGCAGAGGTGCGGATGGGCTTTACCGAAGAAGTCAAAGCCGGTCTTGCAGACTTACAGGAGTCGTAATTATGGCTTTTTACAAAGTTCAAGTGCAACGCGAAAGCAACACCCCGCGAGTGTTTAATGTCAGTGCCAAAAAGTCTCAGGACGCTGTTCTAGTGGCAGCCCAAAGCCTGAGAGAAGAAGGAATTACCGACGCGAAGGGGATTGAAATAATCGGACAAATTCAAAGCTTGAGGGATTAAAAAGATGAAAAATTCTAGCTACATAGATGCTCAGATCGCTCTTATCCCTGATTGCGGGGATGATGCCCTTTATCGGCTGGCCTCTTATCTCGAAATCTTTGATAATCTGGCCCCTGATACCCGCTTCTCTCCCGAACAGCGACAAACGATCGAAAATTTCATCATCGGCTGGCAAGCTATGCCAGAGGATGAATCCGAAGAGATGGACTTTCCTGAGTGCCAGTATGTCGCAGTTGGGCTCGACTTAGAACGTGCGATCGAACTTTCGGAAAGTTGGCGACGCGGGGAGTTTTTATCCCATGTCGGACACGAGGCAGCCGATCGAGTATCCGACAAGCTCAACCAAATGACAAATCAAAGCCAGCCGATCGCCCTAGGAAAGTAAATCGACTGGCTCGTAATTCTTCCCCTAGCTTGCGCTGGGGGACTCATCTAAGGACATTTTATATGGATTTTGGACGTAACAACAGCAGTTTGGCGATCGCCAATCCAGCCGCCGGACACAGCCCACACATTGATGAGAAAGCTTCAGAATGGGGCGGTGTAGAATCTGACATCATCTCCTATCTATCGGATGTTAGCCAGCTCGAAGCCTTTGCCGACAAAGCAAATAATGCTGAACAGCTTGCCTTAGTTCTGGAACCATTCTTAAACAACGCCCGCACCTACTTTGAAGCAATGGCGAAAGTTGCTGAAGGGCAAGTGACATGGACAGAATTACGGAAAACATTTGGATCTAAAGTTGCAAATGCCATCGCTAAAATACGCAAACTCAATGCGGAGTTTGGTTCCGAGATGGAATTGCTGGATGCCAAAGACCGGGCAACCATGCTCAAGATTGAGGACAAAAGGCAGAAGGGATTGACCGAAATTGCCCACGAACTCCAGCAAGATTTACAAGCTCAGATGTGGGCGCATGAGAACAAGATGGGGGCGATCGCCAACAGGGGGGCGGTTGCAGCAACACGTCAATCAATCCAAGAAGGGCTTAGGGCAAAGCGCCAAGAATTGCTAAATAGAGCAACAAATGGAACAAGCCAAGGTATTCAAGACAAAGTGCCAGTGATGGTTGGCGGGCAATCAAACCCAACTAACGGCGTGTCAGCAACTGGTACGGCTAGAGGGTTTGGGGGTTGGTTCGCAAATTTAATCAACTTCAACCGTTAAACAAAAGGGGACTGACTAATGCACGAATTCATCGGGTCAAGTCCCCTTTCCTTTACGGGAGGGGGCATTCAACAACAGCAACAGCCACAACAGTCACAACAACAGCAATATCGGCAAGCTACAGCACCGACTATTGACCCATTGCCAGAGACTAACGCCGAACGCAACTACCGAGATGCCGCCAATTTCTGCGAAGTCGCAGCACCCGCAGCACTAGGTTCGGCAGTGGTGTTTGCTTTTCACTCTATGCAAGTCGCGGGCGGGTCGGTATTCGCGATCGGACTTTATCAAATTTATCTGGCCGCCAAGATTACCGGGCAATCAGGCAACCGCTGGACTTCTGCAATTGTCGGACTGGGAGTAACTGGGGGCATGATTGCCAGCTTATCCGAACCTATCTCCGAATCGCAGCAAGCATCAGGGGCAAAAGCACGTATCACCACAGGCATTGAACAAATTAGGGCAGCGGGTAAGCCAACGAATCCGATGCTGTACCTGAACTACTTTCCCCCTCTAGCGCTTTCCATCATCGTTTTTTGTCTAGTTCTCAAACTCAAAGGAGGGCGCAAGTAATGGCACTAACCGCAAAACACGCTCAGTTACTTAAATCGAATCGCGCACTGCTGTTGACTTTTGAGGGATTTTCGGTAACGACCAAACTGTCGGCAGTTGGCGTAGCTCTAGCTCTCGCTTGCGGTGGCGGCATACAAGCTCTCAAGGGGACAGCAAGCGATACGGTACAAGTCTGCATCCGCAACAAACAGACACTGCAATGTGCCGACAAATCTGGCAAGTCCTACCTGATGACCGAGTACCACGCCCAACAGTGGAAAGCGGACGGCATCCCCGGTGAGGTAGTTTTTCGTAAGTCCATCCCCGCAACTAATCCCCATAAAGCGCTGTGGATGTTGCTTTCTGCCTGTAGTTTTGGTGCTGCGGGAGTGGGGTTGCGGAGCTTGCAAAACTCCGAGCGCCAACTTGCCGGCTATGAAGCCATCGCCCAAAAACGCGACTTAGCGAAAGGCGAAATCACGGCTCGCGGGGAGTTGTTGGAGGATTATCGCGGTGTTGCAATCTCTGAAGTTCACCTGCAAGCTGACTTAGAAGCTGCTGCGAACGATCGGGCCGTGGTACTCAAACAGTGCGAAGTATTAGGTGAGGCTGACATCAAAATCGCTCAACTAGATGCTGAGGAAGCCATCTTTGAGGCGGAAACGGCAGGACTGTCGGATGACAAAAAGCAAGAATATATGGAGTTCTTGCGGAATCAAAAGACTCCGTTCCTGTTGTCCCTGACACAAACTCTGGCAGGCATCAATAACCCCGGCGACAAAGTGGATCAGTCAGTCGCAGCACCAGCCATTGAGCCAAATCCCAACCTTGAGATATCCCGACAAATAGCCGCTAAAGTCTTGAATTCTTTAGCGGGCATCAATACATCAATTTTCCTAGCAGCTCCTACCCGGTGCGGCAAAACACACACTCTGCACAAGTGGTTAGGGGACTTGATAACGAGGTTCCCACGGTCTGACATTTACGTGATTTCCCAGAAATACGAAGACTTTCCAGGGGTTCGTAGCAATCGTCTGATGGTTTTTGACCCTATGCAGGTTGAACAGTCAATGCAGTTCCTTGATGAAGTTTACGAAAAGTTGTTGACCCGGAAGTCGAAACCTGCGACAGAGGAAACCTACCGCGACAGACCAATCAAATTAATCTTAGAAGATTGGTTTGCGACTCATCAATGTTTGTCCCAAAAAAGAAATGCTGCTATCTGGGAATCTGTCGCGACTAAGCTGGGAACGATAGCTACCGTCGGGGGGCAATACAATGTCGGCTACTTCATCTGTACGCAATCGTTCAACATCGCCTCTAGTGGTGTTGCTGACTGTAATATCCGGCTTAATTTAGCGCTGTTAGCTCAGGGTTTAGTGAGGACTACGAGCAATGATGAAGAGCAAGGCTCCTATGGTGTAATTGAGCAAATGTTAAACAACTCAAACGTCATCGCCAGTAAGGAAACCAGAGACAGATTAACGTCAGATTTGAGGCTGTTAATCGAGCCTTCAATGACTGAACAAACCCCAATTATTCTATCTACGATCGGGAATCCAGTATTAGGCTTGATGCCCAAAATTGACGTGCATAAGTCCGCAGTTGCCGATGTTCCGACGTGGAACACTCCCAACACTTCGGAAAACTCTGGAACACCCAAAACCCCGCTAGAGCCAGAACCGGAACAGCCCGGAAGCCTTATTGAACAAAGGGAACACCTTTCTGAGATGCTGGAACAGTTGTTAACCGGAACAGCCGAAAAAGCAGTGTTTGCCGCTGATTCTCCGCTGGAACAGGAGGACAAAATGAAGTTAGCCAAGCTCGTCATCGCGCAAGAATTAGGGCAAGAAAAGACTATCTGGCTATTGTGGGGAGTGCGTCGCGGGGGAAGGAATCACGCCCTATATACTGAAGCGCGGGCAATGCTCGATCGACTAATCAATGGGGAGGAATAAACCAATGACACTTAAGGAATTAATCTCGAAATTCATCCCCGATGGATTCTCACCGGAAGCACAGGAAATCATCACAGCAATGGTGCTTGAGAGCTACACAGAGAGCAAAGACTTAGGCAAGCAAGTAGAGGCTACTATCAAGCAATTTGAGGCTGAATATCCGGCACTTGCTATATGCCCTCGGTGTGAAGGATGCGGGTGCAATTACTGTGATTTTGATGGTCTTTACAATCCCGATGATAAAGAGCCGGATGGTACAAACTAATGATTAAATCTTCCCACACTTTCCTGATATCCGTACATCCGCGCTGGGCAAGAGCCTTCTTCCTTACCTACAACCCAAAGGCGATCGAACTCAGGAAAGGAAGTTTTGGAGCATCCCTCCAAGCTGGCGACAGTATAGTCATTTATTCGACTTTGCCAGTAGGCGAAGTAATCGGCACAGTCAAAGTTATCAAGCGTGAGTTGCTAGCTCTCGATCGACTGTGGCAAGAATCTCGGCAAGGAAGGCTGGCAAAAGTATCGCGCGAACAGTTCAAGACTTATTACACCAATCAGGAATCGGGTATTGGTGTTTGGGTTGATGCCGCCGAACTTCTGCCAAGTCCGATCGCGCTTTCCCGACTTCGGCAGAACTGGGGCCATCGCTGGCAGCCACCGCAGCAGATTCAACAGCTAACCCATGAACAGATAGCCACACTGAACATCGCCAACAAAACCGAGCGCTACCTTGTCACAGATGAACCGAGCCGGACTGTGTTGTCGGTGATTTGACAACAACAAACGAACACTAGCTCGAATAAAAAAGAAGCCTCCGGGAATCTCCGGGGGCTTCTTTTTTGGAATGTGTCGCCGCTGCTGAAACGACAAACCTATTGTACTGATCGCCCAAACTCCTAAGCCGCTACACTGTGGTTAAGTTAATTGGGGTAACACCCGTTGCCAATTACCAATTATTAATTACCCTTCATTTAGAAACCCCCGCCCGTGTGCCGGGGGTTTTTGTTGGGCCCAAAATACCGGGCAACACTTTCGCCGCCAATTGAGCCGCCGGACTGTTCTCGATTAAGTCAATCGGACTGGCCTTGCGAAAAAGACTGGGGTAGCAGTGCCGCTCAACCAATTCGAGGGCCGCTTCGATCGTCGAGAGTGCTACACCCATCCCGGCCACCGAGGCAATAGGTGCGGAGGATGGGGTTTGTCACCGCGTCGATCGAAGCGGCTCCATTTTTTGAGCTTGGTTGATAATCGCCGCTTCCCAAGTCTGGCGCTGTTTCAGGCTCCCCGTCGGTTTGGCGTTGAGCTGGTGGGCGATCGTTTTGAGCTCCTTAAAGGTTTTCTGTTCAAGTTGGTTCATCATCATCACTCCCTCCCCATCTCGTAGGCTTCGCGCTTATCTTGGGCTTTCTTCTTTTCGTACCATTCGGTAATTACCTCGCCAGCAAAGGCTTTTAGCTCTTTTTCGATAGCTTCCCAGTCGATGCCATCTTCGGCTGGCGGGGTGTTGTTGCCCAACTCAAACCAATAGTATTGATCTTTTAAGCTGTCGGCTCCACTTATTCCGGGAATATCGGGCCCATCCTCATCTAGCCGCCCGCTACCCCGCAGGCACTCAGCAAGCTTTGCCTTCTCTGCATCCATCCATTGCTCAAACTGTTTATTCGTCATCGTTACCCTCAAGGATTTCTAAGATTTTCTCAACATCTGCTAACTCTGCCTTAGATTTCTTACGTCGCCCCTTCAACTGATTGAGCAAGTCGGCTGGCTCTGGTAGTTCGCTGGCAGTGGCTGGCTGCTGTTTTTTGTAAGCGTCTAGCTCATCTTGCAAGTCGCCTATTTCCAGCCTCAAGGCGGACTCTGCGGGGTTAGGCTTGAAATTGTATCCCCGCTCCAATTCCCGCATCTTGTCCCCTTGCTTGAGAATGGTTGCTTTAGCGTCGGCTAGCTCAGACTTGGCATCAGAAAGTTCACGTTGCCAGCGGAGTTTCTGAGTCTCGATCGACCGTTCCTCCAGGTGAATCTCTGTCGCAGCTTCCTTAACTTCTTTCTTGAGTTGGGCTAGTTCATCCCGATCGGCCTGCACAGTTGCCAATTGCGATCGCGCTTCCTCTAATTCCTTCTTGAGATTGCCAATAGTAGCGGCTGAATTTTCGAGCAATTCCATATACTGCCGCTTGGTTTGGGCTAATTCCAGCCTGAGCGATTCCTCTTGGTTGCGATCGCGAGCGGCTGCGGACTCCCCCAATTCCGCCCTCAGCTCTGACTTGATGTTGGCTAGTTTGCCGCCTAGTACCTTGTCTAGTACAGAGGTGATTGCTGATTCTAAATCATCGGTTGGTGCAGGTCTAGCAGGCTTCATCCCTGCTTTTTCGGCCAGTGCCGCCACAACCCAAGCATTGAGGCTCAATCCTTCCTTTTTAGCCATGATTTTGATGGTGTCTAGCAAATCCTGCCGTCCGTCTAGTCGCAGGTTCAGTTGAAGGCGTTCTTTGTCTGCCATAGTTTTTACTCAATGTCTAGTTGGTGTACTAGCTCTAATCTAGCAGTATATTGGTATATTTGTCTAAATACAAAATAGACAAATGTACTAGCGCTAATCCTCACAAATACTAGACATTAGCTAATAATTGCTAGACAAATTGCTAGTATATAAATATAGCGAAACGGGAACCGACACAACCCGCGCTACATACACACTTCACACCACACGTAGAAACCATGATTAACTTACTCGCCGCCAAGTTCGCTCAAATTGCAGAGCGCGCTCGACACCACAAACGCTCAAATCACCGCGCCGACTGGCAAAATTGAGCGAACTGCAAGAACACCAGGAGCAACTACTATCAGTCGAACAAGCTTGCCAGTCGGCGCTCAAGCAGGTAGACACGGCGCTGATGATGTTGCATCACGTCGATCCGTCTCAGGTGGAAGTTTTCCAAGCGGCTAACGAGAGCAAATTCAACTCCTCGGCGATCGGCATTCTCTCCCCGGCCTTCGCAAAAGCGACTGAGCCGATCGAGCCGGAACCTACCGCACCGAATTGCGCCGGAAACTTCGGCAGAGCTTGAGATTGACCCGGCAATTGACGTTGAGGCTGCTGCTACCACGGAAGCGCCTTTTCGCAAGCCGACAGTCGCGACACCAATACCAGGGGCGGACATCGAGGGACTGCTTAATAAACTTTCGATCCCGTCGATTCGCTCGCCTGGCATCGGCTCCCGGAGCCGACACAAAAGGAACGCGGCAAGCATAGCAGCGAGGTTAAAGGCGATCGTCACAGAGTCTGATATCCGGGCCGCTGGCTAACAGTTGCCCAACCGCTAGCGCACCATCCCATCGCTAGCGGTATCTAGTATACAAACTAGACAAATATACTCATACAAACTAGACAAATATACTCATACAAACTAGACAAATATACTCATACAAACTAGAAAAATATACTAGATATTAGTTGGTAAAACGCTAGACATGGCTGGCAAAACGCTAGACATGGCTGGCAAAACGCTAGACATGGCTGGCAAAACGCTAGTATATGTCTAGTACATACAAAACCACCGCCCAAAGTTTCTGACGCCTAAAGCGGTGGCTAAATCCCAAAGGATCTAATCATGAACGTAACACAATCTGCCACACCGACGATCGACCGCCCCACAGCCGCCACGCTGACTTGCGAGCGTCTGTCCCTTTGCCCGCCTGATTGAGGATAACCGCTACGTCTGCCAAGTGTCGGAGACAGCCGCCGATGTTGTCAGGTGTCACTGGGAAGCGCGGACATCCTGCTACGAAGCTGTCAAAGCAGAAGCCACGAAAACTCTTGAACCTGTTGCCGCCGAAACAGCAGCGCCTTTTCCCAAGCCGACGCAATCGACACAACCGAAAAAACATTACGCCGCACCAACGACACCCGCAACCGCACCAACGACACCCGCACCAGCAGCAGCCATCCCCGTTACTGCTCCCGTAGTAACGGCAACACCAACTACAGCCACCGGAACCAACAACGGCGATGAACCGCCGAACCGGGGAGATAACGGACGCTCTTCCAGGTTCCGCCAGCCAAAAAACTAATGCTCTTGCTGGTTTCGGTCAAGCGCATCACGTCCGATATCCCGGCCTGCAACTTTGACGCGAACGAATTAGAAATCGCAGGGGAGTTGAGTTTGGCTCTTGGTGGCTTCGTAATTCCCCCGGTGTTACGGCGAGATGGCGATGGGTACAAAGTCATCTCTGGCCACTTTCAAGCCTCACGCCGCAGTTCTGGCACGAAAATTCAACCCTGCACGCCGGCGAGACGATACCGGCTCTAGTGCTTGAAAGTGAAAATCAGTCGGCGGTGCTGGCTCAACTTGGAATGCTGAAATTTGCCAGATACTTGACCCCATCTGCAAAGGATGGGGTTGCTTTTGACCTTAGTGTTCGCGTAAACTATCAATATATACTAGACGTTATGCTAGTACACAAATAGCTTTTTATCTAGCATCTTAATCGAGCTTTTTGTCTAGTGTCTCTGCCCTCACGTATACTAGACATCATGCTAGTATTTGTTAGAGCGAAACGGAAACGACACAAACCGCTCGCTACATACGCTTCACAATCAGCACACACAACCAAAGGACGAAGAACAATGACTCTGTTAGCCAACAAGTTCGTTCAAATCGCCTCAAAAATCGACGCCGCGAATGCCCAAATCGCAGCCCTACAAGCCAAGCGAGCGCGAGATCCAAGACTATCAGCAACAGTTGCCCGACCGCTAGCGAACCCTCCCATCGCTAGCGGTATCTAGTAGATTAACTAGACAAAATACTAGCGTTGGTTCATGAGAAATACTAGATACAAAAACTAGCTTAATTACTAAATGTCTACTAGGTATAGTGCTAGTATTTATTTAGTACAAACAAAACCAGTGCCCGAAAAAACTCCGACCGCCCCAGAACCGATCGCCACACCGACGCTACCGCGCCAACTACCCTAGCACGGCGCCGGCCGATCGCGCCAACAACGCCGGACATCGAGGGACGGCTTAATAAACTTTCGATCCAATCAATCCGCAAGCTGGCATCGGCTCCGGGAACCGACACAAAAGGGACGATCGCAGCAATCGCAGCGAGGTTAAAGGCAATCGTCACAGAGTCCGATCTCCGGGACGCTAGCTAACAGTTGCCCGCCCCCAGCGATGGGAGGGTTCGCTAGCGGTATCTAGTACATAAGCTAGACAAAAATACTAGCATTGACTCAGGAGAAATACTAGACACAAATACTCGCTAAATTGCTAGACATTAACTAGGCAAAGTGCTAGTATTCATCTAGTACAAAAACAACCACCGGCCCGAAGTTTGGACGCCGAGGGCCGGTGGAATTTAGCCCCAAGAGAAGGACTGACATGAACTTAACACTGCCACAGCCACGACGATCGATCGACGATTCCGCCCCCGCTACCTTCACCTGTGCTGACGGCCCTTTTGCCCGCCATATTGATGGGAATCGCTACTGTTGCTCTGTAAGTCAGACAGCCTCTGATGTAAAAAGGGGACATTGGGAAGCCACAGTGTCTTGTTTTGAAGCGCTCGCAAAAGCTGAAGCCGAACAAACTCCTGAACCTGTTGCCGCCGAAGTTGAAGCGCCGATCGCCCACACCGACGCAACCGAAGAATATCCAATCGCCACAGAAACAATCGCACTCGCAGCCACTAAAACGGAAACAGCCGCACCAGTTGCAATCGGGACAAACGACGAGCAGCCACCGAATCGAAGTGATAATGGGCTTGCAGGCGTGCAACCAGTGCCAGTTAAGAAAGTTTCGACTGTTCCGATTTCAGGCAACAACCGCTATTAACCAGTCTCCGCCAAGAAATTGATGCTCTCGTTAGTCTCGGTCAAGCGCATCACATCAGATGTGCCAGCCCACAATGAAGATGAGAACGAACTCTCCATAGCGGGCGAGTTAAGTCTGGCGATCGGTGGCTTCATAATTCCCAGGCGTGCTGGTGCGCGACAGTAGCGGGTACAAAATTATCAGCGGGCATTTTCAATATCATGCGACAGATGCAGGCACGACAGTTAAATCCGAAAGCCGACGAAACGATTCCGGCGCGAGTCAAAGAGGCCGAAAATCAAGCGACAGATGCAGGCAAAACTTGGGAAACTAAAACTCCTAGCCGTTTAAACACCACAGCCCCCGGACTGAGACGCAACCTTTACCCCCATGCCATCGTAAACCTCCGTTATCAATAACAAAAAATCATGAAAGCAGAAATTTCGATCGCCCGCCTGGAAGCTTCCCTCGATGCCAAAATTGAAAGATATTTCGATACTCTAGATACCGATCCTGACGTGCTCAAACAATTACTCGCCGACAAGCGCTCCGAAAATACTCGCCGCGCCTACGAGAGGGACGTAAATGACTTTTTGGTAACTATGACGGGGATGCCCGCCTTGCCTGATAACGTTTTGGAGTTTTTGCACCTTGAGGAACGGCAAGCAGTTTCGGTGGTTTTGAAGTACAAAGCTAAGCTGATCGACAAGGGACTCAAGGAGGCCACGGTCAATCGGCGGCTGGCGGCTGTTAAATCGTTGGTGGAAATGGGTCGCAAGCTCGGCGTGTGTCACTATACTTTAGGGGACATCAAAGGGGAGAAAATTGTCGGCTACCGAGATACAACGGGCGTTGATAGAGCCACTTTTGAGCGAATTTTGAGCGGGTGCGATCTGGCAACGAAAGCTGGCAAGAGAGACTATGCTTTGCTGCGTTTGCTGTGGGGTAATGCTTTGCGGCGAAACGAAATCAGTCAGTTGAGTGTTTGTGACTTTGACCCGGCCGGTAAGACTTTGCGAATTCTTGGCAAGGGACGCGGCACTCAGTCGGAAGTAGTGGACTTGGGCGTGGCGACTGTTCGGGCGATCGCCGATTGGTTGGAAGCAAGGGGAAGTTGCTCGCCCGATAGCCCGCTTTTTATAGCACTTGACTCCGCCCACAGTGGACACAGACTTAGCGGCGACGGTATCTGCAAGATGGTTGTCCGTTATAGCGAAAAGGCTGGTATCAAAAAACAAATGAGTCCCCACCGAATCCGGCACTCAGCCATCACAGCGGCACTGGATGCAACAGACGGGGATGTGCGGAAGGTTCAGAAACTCAGCAGGCACAGGAATTTGAATACTCTGATGGTGTACGACGATAATCGCAGCCGCGACCAAGGGGCCGTTACCGACTTACTGGATGGGATGTTTTGAGCCAAGAAAAATCCCTCAACTTTCGAGTAATTGAGGGATTTTGGTTTTGGCAAGTGCGATCGCACTTGCCGGGGTAAAGCCGAGATACCTGCATTCAGAGGACGTGATATTAAGAAACGTAACAAATAAGTCGCGACTTTGCTTTCGAGGAAGCTTGCAAGCACAAAAGCATCCTAAATTAGCTGACTATTCAACCAAGTTTGAGAAGGCAGAGTATAACCAATACTCTGCCTCCGTACAGACCCAAAAAGCGTCCATCTTTTACTGCTAAACATTTCAGGCTTTGCTACTTCAAGTCATTTTGTCTTATATTTACAAAACTTTACGTCATGTCCTCGGAATGCGCGTATCTCGGCTATACCCCTTGAAGAAAACATTATCTATGTAAACGGAATCGCCACCGTCTAAAGAAAAGGTTATTTTCGCTGGCTTACCTCGAAACTCTGCGATTTCTGAATCAGTGAGGTTTAACTTAAGTTGGAAGGTTTCAAATCCTTTTCTCCCCAACCCAATCTTATTTTCGATATCAGACTAGATATCCTTAGTATTCTGAATTTGATTGTTGGTACTGTCAATCAAAAAGTTTGCATCTTGTTTGGTAGTAATTGTCCGCCCTCCCACAAGGCTAACAGGGAAGTATGAAATTATGATAATGTCCTAAAAAGTTGTTATATAAGTACGAAAGAGCCAACTAATGATAATTGTACTATAATACAAGATGTAAACTAATTTAGACAATAATTATGAGTCTTCAAGAAATTGCCAAGGGACGCATCGCTGGAGCTGATATGATTCAACAGTATAGAGCCGGAGAGCGAAACTTTACAGGGATTGATTTAAAATACGCTCGTCTTCAGTGGCCTTGTTTCATTGATATCAATCTCAGCCAGGCCGATTTGAGATGGGTAGACTTTGAAATAGGGCGGACTCGCCTAATCAATGCCAATATGAGTGATGCCAATATGGAAAAAGTTTCTTTAGTATCGGCTTTCATGCTCAATGCGAACTTGAGAGGAGCCAATCTCAGAAACGCTAACTTAACTAATGCTGACCTAACTAATGCTGACCTAACTAATGCTGACCTAACTAATGCTGATTTAAGCGGTACCGAACTCATTGGAGCTAATCTAACAAAAGCTAATATTACTGATATTAAAACGACAAAAGATACTATTTTTTGTCAAACTATTATGCCTAATGGTCAAGTACAAACCGATTCTCACAGACTGACAGACGTTGGGGAATTTCTCAGACTTTATGATGAAGGTGAAAGAGAGTTTCGGAATCTAGTTTTGCATGAAGTCGATCTCAGTAATGTTACTTTATCGGGCGTTAATTTTTTATGGCAAACTCGCTTCAGTCACGTAAATTTGGTCGGCGCTAACTTGACTGATTGTAATTTTGGTGGCATTAAACGGATTATTTTTAGTGATTTGAAAAATACCCATTTAATTAACTGCGAATGGCGCAATCCTCAAATAATTTACTGCGATCTTAGAGGTGCATATTTGGGATTGGCTGATATGTATGCTCCCGAGTTTACAGGAAGTAATCTTGAGGGAATTCAAAATCTTTTTGGTGCTGAAGCAGATGTGTATTTTTGTAACACTACTTGGGTAACTGGAGAATTTATCCCTGGTCCAATAAATGCTACTGAACACTGGCGCGGAGAGATTAGAGAAAATGAATTTTAAATTTGAATAAGTTGTCGTAGGGGTTACATCTCTTTCAAAAAAATAGGACTTACGCAGCATTGAGAGAACACTAATGTTTTGAACATTTAGATACCTCCTCAATCTATTTAATAATAGTTCTGCGTAAATCCCAAGCAAGTTGGACTTAGGGAGGTGGAAACTGGAAATCGCTCTGTTGTTTAATTCGATTCCGAACATCTTCAGGAAGATTTGACAAAAAGTTAAAAACCTTGTCAGAACCCTGAGCATTCAGCAAATTTTCAAGCTGATTAATAGAAATCTTCCATGTGCTTGGTGTTCGCCATTGTTCGGCACTTGTTATAGGTTCGCGGTTTTCCCCTAACAGTTGATTAAGTGGATTCGGGACTGCTGGTTGCCCGTTCCAGTCCGTGTAAGGTTCTGGTATGTTGGGCGTAATATAGGTGTAACTGCCAAGAATATCTTGTACCCCAAGATTTGATTTGTTGGAAACCAAAATTGTTTTCCATGTCCACCCAGGAATGCGAATTCCGTTAGCTTCTAAATTTGTAGGATTTGTATTTCCCTGATTTTGCGCTTCCGTAAGTGCTTCAGGTGCTCTAGTTTTTGGCTGGATAGACCAATTCTGTGGTTTAGTATCAAAAACACCAGCAGTAATATCAAGTTTTTTGTTGTAATCAAAGATTAGCTGCTCAACTAATTTTGATTCAATTCTAGACCATGCAGGCGAAATGTCTGGGTTATTGCGGAACAGTCGGTTATTGTCTATTGCTTGCGGGATTAAGTTTGTGCTCATGTAGGTAGCAAGAGCATCTTTCTGGTTTCTATTTCTATCTTTATCAGGGACAAGATGACCTTTATCAAGTCCACTACCTTGATACATCGTCCCATCAATGCGAGACCAAGTTGGGAAGTTAGGGTTATTAGGTAAGTCGGGGTCAACGATAAATTGATCTCCAGTGCGACCGACGAATCGCTGACTCCAAGTATTGTCAACTTGCCAACTAACCCAGTTAGGTAATCCAGTAACAGCATTATAAGACGATGTGTACTGTGGCTTCTCAAGCAATAAATTGGTTTGATATGGATTTTGAGCAGGTTCGTCGATATTCCATCTAGCTTCAGTGGGATTACCAAAATTCAGAGAATCGCTCTTAAAGAAAACATTATCTAGGTAAACTGATTCACCCCCTTCTAATTCAAACTTCAAAGTAGCTGGTTGACCTCGATACTGTTTTGTGACATCATTGTTAGTTGGCAAATTCATCTGGAAAGTTTCAAAACCGTTTCGACCAAATCCTACTGCATTAAGGTTATTTAAGTAGGCGCTCGTAACCTGAGAAACATCAGTCATACTGTTAGGTATTTGAAGTCCTTTGCCCAGGTCTATTTCGTTTGTCTCTTTAAAATTACCATCAATTGTTTCGAGTGTAACACGCAGTTTACCACTAGCAACTGGGGCATGAACATCGAACCGCAAGTTCCCCCAATCGGGTACAACAAAAGGGTTGTGCGTAATGCTCTCATCTGATTTGAGAGCCAAAGCGTAATTGGTTGAACCCGAATTAGACCCGATCGCATTCACCAAGGATCTTTGCAACACAGACTTATCATCGCCATTGTACAAAGACCAACCAGGAAGGGGTTGCGAATCTAGTTTAGCCGCAATCGCATCAAAATTGCCATTAAAGAGCGTAGGAACTGCAAAATCACCCCGCATTGCAGGTATTGGGGTGTTATCTTCTGTCACTGAAACTCGCTTGCCTTCTAAATAATTTTTCCAACCGTTGGGGTAGCCGAACTCCTGAATCTCGTCTAGGCTAAACTTATATCCATCCAAATCATACGGGCGAAATTCAGAACCTCCCCCTAAAACAGAGTGGAACCAACCCGTACCAATTCCTTCCCAAGGAGCTTTAGTATCGCCCTGAGTAAAACTAGCATTAGTGTGGTCAGGAGTGTACCAAGTCTTAGTACCATCAGCAATATTATTTTCAGCCAAATCACCCAAGCGACGGTAAATTGTTTCGCCATTCTCCGAAGGAAACTGACTTTCATTGAGATTAGCAGTCCCCGCATACCAAGCCAAAGCAGCCCGATGGGAAGCACCAGCCCCGTCATCCGGCTTAAAACCAGCCAGATTATTAAGTGAAACATTAAAACCAGAATTATAAAGTTTGTGAGGTTGAATTTCATCCACCAGGATACGATTGGGATGTAGTCTTGTCTGGCTCACGCTCTGCTATTATTAATATGTAAATATTTTATCTTAAAAAAAGTGATGAATAGCGAAGAATATCTCGAAGGGGAAGAAGAAACCGAAAAATTTATGCCGCTTCTATCCCTCTACGAACATCACCCAGAGATGGAAGGTCCGGAGGTTGTCAATTTGTACAAAGATGGATGGAGAGACTTTTCTGGAATGAATTTAGAAGGAATTGTTGTCCAAGGTGAATACCTGATCGATATCGATTTAAGTGGCTCTGATTTGCACTCAAGTATTTTCCAGGGGTGCGACCTGAGCGGTGCTAATTTAAGTGACACTAATCTAGAAAATGCTAATTTGAGGAGCACTTGCTTAGTGGAGGCAAATTTTAGCAAGGCTAATCTGACTAATGCTCAATTGAAGTATGCTGACCTGAGCGGTGCTAATTTGGAGAATACTAACTTAAACAATGTTAGCCTGGCTGAGACGAACCTAACTGGCACCAATTTTGTCTCGGCTCAATGGCAGAATATTGATACAGAATCTGCGTTGTTTTGTCATACTATTATGCCGGATGGCAGCTATAAAAGCGATCCAGTTAGAGTTCTTGAAACTCAAGAATTGCTACGGCGCTACGCTGCTGGAGAAAGAAGGTTTGAGGGCATAGTCTTGTATCGGGCCGATCTTAGAGGTGTGGATTTGCCTAACATTATTATGCCGAGTGCCCACTTTGCTAATGCTAACTTAAGCGGTGTCAATTTTCAAGAGTCCTGCTTGAAGAGAGTTAATTTTAGGGGGGCAAATTTGAGCGGTGCTAATCTGTGTATTGCTAACTTGAGAGGAGCAAATTTAAGCTATACCAATTTGAAAGATGCCAACTTATATGCAGAAATGTATGGTGTAGATTTTACAGAAGCTAACCTGAGTGGGGCTGAGCTTCTGTTCACGGAATCTGCATTCTTTCGTAACACTACCTTGCCCAACGGAGAAGTTATCATTGGTCCTAGTGAATATGCTTCTAATTGGAAAAGGTAGGGTTCTATTTGCCATCAATTTGATTTCTATAAATCATGGACGTGGCAAGTTTATATTTTGCTTGAGAGAATCTCGAATATCTCCAGGAATATTTGAAAACAGCTTAATATTTTTACCTTTAAGCAAGTTTTCCAGTTCTTCAAGACTAACTAACCAAGTGTTGGGGTCTCGCCATTCAGTCACATTTTTAATGGGAGATAAAACTCGATTTAATTGCAACCGCTCTCCAATTTCATAAAACGGGTGGACTATTCCTTGCTCCCCAGCATTAGCCCAGTCTAGCGCTGATGGTTCGGCTCTGTTAGGTGTAAGAAATGTGTAAATTTTGGTATTGCGATTAACATCAGGCACCCCTTGGCTAGGATGCTCTAAAACTAGATTTGTTTTCCATGTCCAGGTAGGAATGTTAATTCCTTGTTGCCGAAAAGCCTCAGAATTGGTAAGCCCTTGATACCTAGAATCGTTGGGGAGAGCGTTACTCTTTTTCTGTGGTTCCCAATTTGTGCCATAGGTACCCGCAACAACGTAAACTTGTTTACTACTTTCAGCTAAACCTGTTACTAACTGTTCTATATTGTACCACGCAGAGGCTTCGGCGGGATTATTAGGAGCGCTAAAAAACAGATTATTGTCAGCGTTTTGCGGGATTAAGTTGGTTCCTAAAAAAGTGGCTATGTTGTCTTTGGGATATCTTGTCCGATCTCCTGAAGGGATTATATGTCCTTTGTTAAATCCCAGACTTAACCCGTTATTATTTTCATAATTGCTACCACTAATTTGAGGCCAGCCATTAGGTAATGTAGGATCGGCGATGAAATCGTCAGCTTGGCGTTGTCCGCCAATCCATGATTTATTTACCTGCCAGCTTACCCAGTTGGGAGTTTTTGTCGTGCGATTGTAAGATGCTGTGTACTGCGGTTTTTCCAGTAACAAGTTTTCGCGATAGGGATTATTGTTTGGTTCTTCAGGACTGTACCTAGCTTCTGATGGATTGCCAAATTCAAGGTGACTACTCTTAAAGAAAACATCATCTAAATAAACTCTGGTATCTCCCTCAACTTCAAACCTCAATTTAGCGCTCTGACCTCGAAACTGATCTAGCTTACTGCTATCTACATGGAAAGTTTCAAACCCTCCTCTGCCAAAACCAATTTTGTCAATATCGCTTGCATATGTCTCTAGTTTATTTTCTGGATCTGCTGAGAGATTTATCTCTTTGAGAAGGTGACTGCCAGTACCAATAATTGGTTGCCCTTGCGAGTCTGTCTTTGGTGTAGTTTCCAGCCAGACCTTAAGTTTTCCACCACGGTTCTGAAACGGCGCGTGGAGGTTAAATCGCAAATCTCCCCATTCTGGCATCACAAAGTAGTTATGTACGATTTTCTTTGTCCCACCTACTCCCATTCTCAGGGCAAAATTAGGTCGAGCCACATCGTAGCTTATGGCATCTAAGTAACCGCTACCTATTAAGTCTTTTAAGCCGGGTGTGTTGGCTCTATTCTTTGCAACTTCCTCTCCGATGGTATACCAATCTACTAAGTGGGATTGTAAAACATCTTCAGATGAACCATTAAATAAAGACCAACCTGGGATAGTTTGAGCGCTTTTTCTGCCAGCTACAGCATCAAAATTCCCATTAAACAAAGTAGGAACTGCATAATCACCCCGCATCCTATCTGTGTAGGTATTATCCTCGTAAACCGAAACCCGATTCTTCTTCAAATAATCCTCAAAGTCACCCAACTCATTTTTAGTCTTCTTCCCACCATCAAAATAAGGCCGTAATTGAGAACCTCCCCCCAAAACAGAGTCGAACCAACCCGTACCAATTCCTTCCCAAGGAGCTTTAGTATCGCCCTGAGTAAAACTAGCATTAGTGTGCTCAGGAGTGTACCAAGTCTTAGTAACATCAGCAATATTATTTTGCTCCAAATCACCCAAGCGACGGTAAATTGTTTCGCCATTCTCCGAAGGAAACTGACTTTCATTGAGATTAGCAGTTCCCGCATACCAAGCCAAAGCAGCCCGATGGGAAGCACCTTCCCCATCATCCGGCCTAAAACCAGCCAGATTATTGAGTGAAACATTCCAATCAGATTTCCAGTTCGTTCCCGAAAGTTCCCGCCCGTTAATTGTATTCCCAATACCATTAGTTTGGTAGTAATTGTCAGCATAAGTGACATTATTCCAAACCTTAATTTCCGGATCTTGAATATTAAGGAAAGGTCCAGAAAAAGAATTATCATCGTAATCGTAAGGGTCAATAGTCGTCATCTGAAGGTCGCGATTTGCGCTATTCGTACCTCCGGCATCAGGTAAAAACGTACCCAAACGCTGTACAATTTCACTATTAACAACAGCCCCCTGACCGAAACCAACAAAATGTAGCGGCGAGTTGAAAACAGCTCCTTGATTGCGGATTAACTTGCCCGTACTATCATAAAGTTTACCCTCCTTTCCGATAGAACCGCCCTCCTCCAAATCGAGTTGTACCATTGAGGCAAATAAAACATCTGCGGCTGCCTCAGCAAAACCCGAATTGTAAAGTTTGTGAGGTTGAATTTCATCCACCCAATTAGCTAGCAGCACTAATGGCTTGCCATATTGAGGAGACCGAACGGCGTTACTAAATATCCAATCGTTTCCTTCGGGGGCAACTGACTGCCATTTCCCAGTTGCAGAGTTATATTTCTGAACGGCACCTCCTTCTTCATAAATGTGTTTAGCAACTCCATTAAGTTGGTTGTCAATCAGTTGGCTGTGTTCCGGTTCGCCAGGCTCTAAACCCCGCGTTAAAACAGTGACGCTGCTGAAAGTATTGCTATTTTTTACCGTGGGCAGAAGAGTTTTAAACTCACCTGTTACGGGTTGACCTGTACCTAGCTGTTTTCCATTTTCTCCCAAAGCTTCCACAGCCCAGTAGTATTTCTGGCCGGCTGTTAACATGAGACTGGGAGGAAGAGTAAACTCCTCAAAGTTACCAGGCTTACTGACGCCGTTCCAAGTCCAATTACCAGTATCTTTACTCCACTTAGCAGTCAGGATACGATTGGGATTGTAGTCTTGTGCCGATGTTAGAGCCTCTAACCCAGGCCACCTATCCCCCGGTAATAATCCTTCCTCTTTGGGAAATACGCTGACATAAAGATTGACTTCATGAATGTCTTTATCTGGGTCTAAATTAGGAAGACCGCATTCCTCATTTTTGCCTTTAATATCCCACTCAAAAGTAGGAGTTAAAGGATTGCTATCATTCTCGCTATTACCAATCGGTCCCTTTAATTCCAGCCAATTTTTAACAGAAGCTATTGCCAAACCTTTAGGATTTCCGCCGATACCAATGGGAGCGCGTTTCGTGCCGTCCGGGATACCAAAGTCAAAGTTATTAATCCAATTTCCCCCCGTAATTTCGTAGTCGGCCGCAATACTGACAAGAGGGTTGATATCGTCAATAGGCACGCGGGCGAAGTCGGCTTGGGTCGCATTTCGCTCAGTGTCAGTCGCGAAACCAACGGTACCCACTCCCCTGTCTCGTGCGTCAAGCTTGTAATTGCCGGGATTCTCTATAGCCTTAATCATTTCCTGAACATCGAAAACGTAGGAACTTCCTCCCAAATTTGTGGTGGGATAGGAAGCAATCAAATATTTGCCGTCGCTCGAAAGCGCTAGGTTGTTAGTTAAGCTTTTGGGAATCGGTCGAGTCGCAGCCACCAATTGAGGATTGGGCGTCAGCGGGTTTGCGATAATGCCTATATTTCCACCCTCGCGCGTATTTTCATTTGCCCTAGAGTTGCGGCCGGCAACAAACGCATATTTCCCGTCTTGCGTTACTGTTACAGCCACTGCCTCGTTGACATCAAAATAGTCAGTGGCCACGCCCAGCGACAAAGGAGCGTAGTTGACTTTAGCACTAAAGTTGAGGGGGTCATCAGACTCAATTTCGAGCACGCCGAAGCCCTTGCCGTCATCCTGAAGCTTTATCTCCTCCCCATTACTTATGGTGCGGACACTAGCAAATCCGTTGGTGAACACCATTTTCTTCGGGTCGGAAGTAGCAGCTATGCCCTCTGTCTCCGATGCGGTGGGAATTACTTTAATCTGCTGGTGCCACAGGCGAGTGTTAGCACCCCCAGAGTTCGGTTTGTCGGCGGGGTCAATGTTGACAGCGTAAATGCTGCGGTTAGGTGTTTGTTCGTTATTGTCGGAACCCGTGGCGAACAGCCGCCGCCCGTCGCTGCTGATAGCCAACTGGCTCAATCCCAGCGGCGATGAGACGTTAATTGTCTGAACAACGGTATGATAAGTTGCCGAATTCGGATTGATGTCGAGAACGTAGATGTTGGGGCGATTTTGGTCGGCAATGTAAGCATAATTGTCTTTGGGGTCGATAACAATAGCTTGCGGTCTGGCTCCAGAGGGCAAGCTAATCGCATCTACAGTCGCCGTTT
The DNA here is from genome assembly GCF_963890365.1 of Tychonema sp. LEGE 07196. Taxonomy (NCBI): domain Bacteria; kingdom Bacillati; phylum Cyanobacteriota; class Cyanophyceae; order Oscillatoriales; family Microcoleaceae; genus Tychonema; species Tychonema sp. LEGE 07196. The sequence continues at coordinate 28,840 of NZ_CAWPRX010000203.1, forward strand.
CAGGAGTAGTGTCTATCTCTCGCAGGGCTATCAAATCCACCACAGACACGCGGCCGGTGTCGCGCAGAGTCACGTAGCCGCGGGTAGCATTGTTGGTAGGCGCGATCGACTCCGGTCGGTCTGATGGGATATTGGGATTACCCACAGGAATGTTAATAGCAACCGCCAATTTATCGCTGGTCTGGGTTTCAACAGTTGATAAAGGGTCTTTGAGATTAATAACGTTGATTTTGTCGCCCGTGCGTTCGGTAACCAGCGCCAATTCAACGCAGGTAGGAGCGAGGCGGATATTTTCTTCACTTTCTAGTTCGACAATTTCGTAATCTCCAACGCCCAGTCCGAAGCGCTTTTTCTGCTTTCTCGACACTACAATACTGGATTCGCCGACGGGTACGGTAATCGGAATTTTGACAGCAATTTTGTAGCGATTTTCTCCTAAATCGGTGTTTTTCTCCGGCATCAAAATGGCGGGATAAGTTTTGTCGCCGACGCGGAAGCTGACAGTTAAATCCTCAAATTCACCGCCCAAATCATTGGAGTTATTCAGGAAATTGCTGCCTGTCAGGACGACGGTTGGGTCGCCATTTTCCAACTTAAATTCAGCGGATTGAAGCACTGGAGGTGCGAAGGGGTCTGCGGGGAATAATGTCGGTACATTTACAGTCGCTGTGACGCTGGGAATCCCTTCTGGGTCGAGTTCGACGCCTGCATCCGTGACTACAGGTAAACCGACTTGTGGAATGGCGATGACTTTCAATCCAGATTGCAGGTATTTAGCCAAGTAACCGAGGAGCAAGATTGTAGCGGCGAATTGGGCTCCAACGGCAGCAATACCGATTAAACCAACACTTGCTGCTAAAAAGCTGCTTTGGACACCGAAATTAGTTGCGAGGTTAATTGCCCGTGCGATTGTAGCCAGCGATCCCTTGCCTGCTTGCGATATACCGAGCTCGGTCAACTCTCCAACTGTAAGAGTCGAAACACCCGATTCCAGCGCGGTTGGCCATGCAAACATCGCATATTCGCCACTTGCCAAAACACCAGGAAATGGTGGGGAATTGGTTCGGATAATGCCGTTGGCATCGACTACTCCGGATTCTTGAATCAGCCAAGTTGGGTTTTCAATATTGTTAGCATCCGGCAGCGAACCTTTTCGCATGAATAAAATTTCGGTACCGGGAGATAAGCCGGCGGGGGCTGGAATTGCTAATTGAGCGGGCAATTTCAGAGATTCATCACCCAAGTCTAAATTGAAGCCTCCGGCAAACTGCAAACCGTCGGGAAGTTGTAGGGATAGAGCATTGCTGCTTAGAGATGTCAAGCTAATAGCTGTATTTTCGGCAAGAGCACCGGGCGGCACCATCACAATTGAACCGTCACTGCCAGAAACTGCACCGCCATTTACTCCTAAAATTGTTCCGGCGGCGGCAAGCAGGGAGACTCGTACTGGCACGACTTGTTCGGCTGCTCCGTGAATGACGGTGACGTTAGTAACTCCTTCTTCTAGGGCAGTAATAATGCCGTCTGAATTCACTTGCAATAAGTTGGAGTTTCCGGGGAAATAGCGAGTTCCTACTGAGCCGAATTTCAAATCGGGGGATTGGATGATATTTTCAATTCCGACTAACAGCGCTCGCCCCATTCCGGCTGTCATGGTGACTGCTTTGGGATAGACATTCAAACCGTTAATCTCGGCTAGTGCTCCATTGAATTCTGCATCGTTGGTGGGGGCTGGCAATTTTCCTACTCGCACCGCTGTTACTGCTTGCAGGTTGTTGCGACTCGCGCTCAAAATTGAAGTGCCGTTGACCAAACCTGTCACTTTCCCTGTTGGATCAATTGGTGCTACTTCTGGATTGAATGAAGTGTAAGTTAGATAAGAATCTGGCAGCACTACACCTTTTTGGTCGGCAAAATCTCCGAGCACAATCAATTCCGTATTTTCTCCTGCATTGAGGCTCGGATTTCGCTTCACAAAATCTAGATTCAGCAGGGGAACATCGCTGACGTTGACTGTCACCCGCGCGGGCGTTGAACTCCCAAAAGCGTCGCTGGCCAGGAAATCGAAGCTGGCAATTCCAGAGAAACCGGGTGCTGGTTTAAAGGATGCTTTGTTAGTTAAGGGATTGAAAATTACTGTGCCGTTTACTGGACCCTGGACGCTAATTGTTAGGGGGTCGCCCTCTGCATCTGTGGCAAGATTTTCTAATGAAATAGTTGTCTCTAATTCTGTATAAGTCCGAGCGCTTGTCGGTGAAACAACGGGCGGATTGTTGTCAGAATTCGGGGGATTGGCTTCGGCGAGCAATTGTTGTCCTAGAGTCGTATTGCGCCATTCTCTGTCAGGATTGATGACTGTATCTAGCAGGGGTGCGTTTCCTGTTGCGCCACTAATTTTAAAGATTAGGTCATTGTAATCTCTGTCCGAGTTAGGAGGCGACATATCTTCCAGGGCAAAGGTGTTGCCGCTGCCGGTAATGTCGGCTATTTGTAGCAGATGAGCGGTATCGTTGGGATTGGCTGTGGCGATACTAAATAAGGGACGATTTTCGGGGAACAAATTTCCCGAATATGAGGATTGAAGCGATGACTGTACTGTACCATTGGGGACTAACATGACGGCAAAGGTGTCGCCTGGAGTCATGTTGAAAGTTTTGATACCCTGATATTCGCCGCTGTCCCAGTCTCCGTCGAAGGGCATCGCACCGGTGAATTTGGCTCCTTCTGTAGCGTCGCTAATTACAATGTGTCCGTCGGTGGAATTGCTTAAAACTCTACGGGATGCTTCGGCAATGAATTCTGGAGTTCCGGGTATAAATGCGGACATTCCCGCCAGGCTGAAAATACCGAGTTCGCCTTCGTAGCCGCCGCCGTCAAATACATAGTCGAATCTGACTTTTCCTTGGTTATCTACAAGAAAAGTCCCGGGGATTGGTGAGTTGGCTGCTGATGTTATGGATAGATTTATCTGGGGATTGGTATTGGTTTGGAAGTTGCCGGTACTCTGTGTGGAATTGGGTTGAGTGTCTGCAATATTATCTGAAAGTTGAGCAGATTTTTCTGCCTCTAACGGCAGCAAACCGCTTGTTATATCTGCTCTTTGGGGCGCAATTTCGGTATCGGAATACGCGGGTAGAACAGCGACAGTTTCTATTGGATTTGAATTGCTATTATAATTGTTTGAAGTCGGTTCGGGTGGGGATTTAAGAGTTGAGGGTGCAACGGTTGTTTCGACTTCGGCTTCAGTTATCTGTGTCGTAACTGCTGCTGTCTCTGATGGAGTTGAGAAGAGTGCAGGGCTTTTCTCGGTTTCTAATTCCGCTGCTGTGAAGGTAACAACTATGTCCCGTTCGATTGTACCAGCAGTGAATTCTGCTGGCTCTAGCAAATCGGTTTTTGTCGGCAATTGTTCGCTTTCTAATTCTGCTGTTATTTCAGGGAAAGCGGTCTCATTTTCCACCGTACCCGACGCATCGATTTCTGTGGGAATAATTGACTCGTCTTTTGTTGGCAATTGTTCGGATGCGGTAGAAACATTGGAGTGGGTTTCTTTTGGTGATTGTTCGCCAACAATAGAGACAAGCGAGTCTGTTTTGGCAGGAGATTGTGACGCTAGTGGAGTGGTAATTGACTCTGTTTCTGCGGGGGGTTGAGAAATGCTTGCAGTTGCAGTTTGGTCAGTTTTAATTGATTCAGCATCTACTGATTCGCTGACAAGAGATTCTATTTTAAGTGGCTGTTTAAGTTCCGAAACTGAGTCAGTATTGTTCGGAGATTTTTCTGGGGTTTGAACTGCTGTCGCTGTCGTCACCGCTACATTTTCACTGGCTGCTGTTTTTGGTATTGCAGCAGGTTCGGTTTTTAATGGGTCAACTTTTTCTGAATCATTCTGTTTGTCAGTTAAAGCTTGACTGGCAGTTTGTACTGGGTTTGTGGAATCGGTTGAGTTGACTTCTGGGTTGATATTAGTGTCAGGTAAAACAGGGTTAGATGCGGGTGGAATTAATGGGGCTGTTGGGGGCTGTGTTGTCGGCGGTTCTTGAGAATCTGAAGTGGGTTTTTCGGTCGGTATTGCATCGACTGTTGGGGATTTTTTGTCTGAGTCTATCAGGGTGCTAGCTTGGGCAACTGGAAGCTGTTTTTCTGAGTTTTTTGTTTCGGAATTTGAAGGAATTGGAGCTGTTTTATCGGAGTCTATTTTGTCGGAAACTTCGGCAGTACGAGATGGTTCGCCTGAGTTGGTTTTCTCCACAATTGTGGAGTTTTGAGATTGCTTGTCTGAGTCTATCTTGTCGTCAGCTTTGGCAACTGGGGACTGTTTGTCTGTAGAGGTTTTATCGGTTGAGGGTATGTTTGGGCTAGCCGCAATAGTTTCGGATTTTTCTGATGAAGTTGCACTGCGATCTGGTATTATGTTTGATGCAGTTGCAGGTGATGTTTTGTTGGGTTCTGATTCGAAGAAGAGTGTAGCCTCTGACGATAAGGGTGTTTTTATATCTTCGGATTTTGAACTTGTTTCAGGGGTTGCGGGTAATGGTGTTTTGGGAGAAGCTTTTTCGCTCGTTGTGGATGTAGTTATAACGGGTGAGGTTATTGGATTCGGGTTGGTCAGGGAATCTCCTGAGTCTGAGTCGAGTTTGCCAATTAGGGGGTCAATTTCAGAATTTGCTGCATCTCTGGGGTTGCTGTTAGTTCTGAGCTCGCTGATGGTAGCAGAAGGTATGCTGTGAATATCGGAGGCTTTGTTAGTAATAAAAGCATCGGTTTCGGCTCGACTGAATTCGGATTGTGGCGGCTTTGCGGTTTCTATTAAGTTAGGTTGTTCGGAGTTTTCAGAAGAGCCGGGAGTTTGATATAATAAGGTTTTGTTAGTCGGAATTCCCGGCAGTTGTGGGGCGAAAGTTGGGGCAAGTCCGGGAATTAAGGATTCCACTTCTATTAAAGGTTCTCCAATCGGGTCTGTTAAAGGCACTCGCTTGCACTCCTGATTTGAGGGTTAAATAATAGTTTTGGTAAGCTTGGATGCGTCACTTATCTTTTTGAGGAGATGCGAGTTGCAATTATGTTACCCGCTTTGGTCGAGTCGCCTGTTTGAATGGAGTTATAAGGCGAATCCGTACTCCTTAAACGACTGTAGCCCGCCTTCGCTATTGTTACTCGCTTTCGCTATTTATTGAGTCCTAGACTCAATTTATTCAGTCTTAGGCTCAATTTATTCAGTCCTAGACTCAATTTATTGAGTCCTAGGCTCAATTTATTCAGGACTCGATTCAACGGGTCAATTTTGACACTATTTGTAGTGGTAAGGCGGGGAGCGGCGCATCATACAAGTAGAGTCTATGCGTCCAGGACTATTATTATTGATTGTTTGCTTGATGTTCGAGTTCTCAAACTGCCTGTTGTAGGGTTGACAGTCAAGGTAGGGGTTGCAAAATTTATGCTTTTGCTACTTTTTTGGGGAAAAGGCAATCGGAACGGCTTTGTTAAAGTCATGGCTGCACCCTTGATTTTTAATTGATTTGGCGCGAGCGCCAATTCGAGCGAGGAATTTTTACTTGCACTTACTCGAATGACGGCGCTCTACTTTTTGCTAGCCCTTATTATCGCTTAGGCTCGCTTATAAATATATAGTGTAAATACAGAATTTTCTAGTTGTTGCTGCTGCTGCGAGTCAGGAGATATTTCCGTATATTTACTGATAATTGTTAAACTTATGTCAAGTTTTGATGAAAATAACTGTTTTCATGCGAGAAAATAGTTGGTTCAGGCAGGAAAATACTTAAATTACGCAGGAAAATACTTAAATTAACTTTTCCACCGCCGCGTCGCGAGGAAGCGCCCGTTTCCTCTCGCGACGCGGGCACCGCTTGGTTCGTCATGCACCGCTTGGTTCGTCATCCGCCACTCGGACACCCGACTCGACGCAGGGCAAATCTGGCAGTGGTGGCGGTGTCAGCAACCTGACTCTCAATTAGAGCCAATTTTCTACCCGGGAGCTCGCTCGTTCAAAGAGAAACATCCTCGGTTCGTGGAGAGCGGGTGTCGGAAGAATGCAGCGTACCGAACGGCGCTCAAAGAATAGCGATACCTTGAATCCCGCGCGCTAATCGCTGCTTTGATAGGATTGCTTGAAAAAACTGTAGCGTGAAACTTTACGATTATCAATTGCTGAGAGTTTGGGGAAAGTTGCTCTGGGAAATACCGTTGCTGTTGGTACACTTGCAGGCATTACCGAACGGCGCGAGCGCGATCTCTAGCTACAAATACTTTCCTCAGAGAGCGGTATTTGGGAAATTTGGCGATCGCTATTTTTGGGGAGCGATAGCAGCGTACTTCCCCGAACAACTGATGGGGCGTTAACAGATGTTGAAGAGCAATACAGTAATGCAGTTTGAACCGGGCAAATTCTGCCGCGCCGACAACCGCCACCACATCGGCTGTTGTGACAGTTGTCGGCGTCGATCGCCTCCACAAAAGTCGCCACAACAACTGCCTGAGCAATGTGAGCAATCGGCACAGTCTCAGAGCGGGTAAAAATCAAGCGCCTTGATACCTAAGATTCCCCATTCATAAGGGTGCAGTGTTTTTATTTGTGTACGTAAAAGTCAGGTTTGCGATCGCAAAAACATTGCTTGCTACCGAGAGAGAACAACTATAAGCAGCCTCAACAAGTAAAGGCACGAACAGCACAAAAAAGCAGTAATTTGACCGAAAAAGTCAGGCATTTGCAGGATATTTTCAGGTAAATGCAGGTAAAGTGCACCCCCTGCTTTCCGCCTGACTTTATACTGCTTTCCGCCTGACTTTATACTGCACTTGCCTGACTTTATACTGCACAACAATTAGTGATTTTTTAGCGTTTTTAACAAAAAGTGAATTGATTTAATAGTCAAGTTATGGCATCGGAATTGAATTAAAAATCAAGTTGAGCAAGTGTGAGAAAATTGGCAGGCAGCTAAAATTTATGAAGCGATTTTGTAGCGTAGTACCCACTATGCCAGCAATAAAGTTGAGGCTGGACTATCTGGTTTTTGCGCTCGCCCGCCAAGCTGTTCGCAAGTGTAAGGCTTACCTCGATCAAGTTGGAGCTGCCGTCTATTGCTAGCAGTCAACGACTAAACTACTATCGCCAGCCTTTCAATTCTTTGCAAGAGCAAGCGAGTGCGACCTGAATTTTTAGCAGCGGACGAGAGGAAAGCAGGCGCGATGGAACACAGATTTTCCAGCTCGGCTCGAAACCATCCTGATAAAAATGCTTTCACTTCATCGTCAGCTTGTTGCACTTCCTCGAACAAACTAGAACGCCCGTCAAGCAGTGCCACAATGTCTTCAATATCGAAACTAAAATAAAAGTTACCCCCACCTCTACCAATGAAAGCTTCTATGCGTGGAAGCGAGGAGATAAGGCGTTGAAAAAATTAGGATTTGCCTATTATAGTCATTTCAAATAAGTATGATACTATTTAAAAATGAGGTAAAATTAATAAAAATAGTGAACCCGCTAGGAAAATGTCTTACAGTATTGATTTGAGAAAAAGAGTAGTGGATTATGTAAAAAATGGCGGTCGTATCGCTCAAGCAACCGGACTTTTTCAGGTAGGAAGGGCAACGATATATCGGTGGCTGGGTCGGACAGACCTTAGAGCCACCAAGGTAAAAAGACGTAAGAGAAAGCTAGATTGGAAAGCCTTAGAAAACGATGTAAAAGAGAATCCAGATGCCAGATTAATCGACCGAGCCAAGAAGTTTGGGGTCAGACCAAGTGCCATATTTTATGCTCTTAAAGAAATGAAAATTACTCGAAAAAAAAAGAACTTCGTTACCAGGAGAGAAACCGAGAAGAAAGAATGAAATACTACAGATATCTCCGAGAATTAATTAAAGTATCGGGAAGTCAAAGTCTGGTTTTTATTGATGAGTCAGGATTTGAAGAGTTTCAAGATTGTGCATTAGGCTGGTCAAAAAAAGGCAAAAAAATCTGGGGTGAAAAGTCAGGAAAACGGGGGAAAAGAGAAAATCTAGTAGCCGGAAGAAGGAAAGGAAAAAAGGACTTAATTGCCCCAATGGTTTTTACGGGCAGCCTCAATGCAGAAGGTTTTGAAGGGTGGTTATCTTTATATTTATTACCCTCTCTGACCCAGCCATCTATATTAATCATGGATAATGCACCCATTCATAGAAAAACAGCCATTCGAGAACTGGTAGAGGAAACGGAGCATCAAGTTCTTTTTCTCCCAAAATATTCTCCCGACCTGAACGATATTGAACACGATTTTAGTGCCTTAAAGCGAGCCAGAATGTATGCTCCTCCTGGCACATCTTTAGATGAACTCATCTGTGCCTACTGCGCTCAATAGTGTCTCTTTTTTATTTGAAATGACTATACTTGGAAGTTGGTAGCGAATAGAGTTAGCAATGCCCGGCCTGTACCAGCGGTTGGAAAACCCCAGCACCGACTCATCGCACGGCATCACATCAATTGAAATGCCCTCATACTGCCAGCGACACAGCGGTGCACCTGATTCTGTAGTCTCTTGAAGCCCTTGCGGTTCGCAACAAGTTCGAGAAATTGTAATATTCAGCTCTGGACGTGATTTCCACAACACAATCAACATCATCGGTAGGTCGAATGTCAGGAGCCGCCACTTCGTCCAGATACAGGGATATCGTTGCTCCTCCTGTGAAGACGATGGTAGTGCGTACTTGAGAGAGTACCCTGGCAACTGTTTCCAGCATGAGTATCTGCGGGTTCATAGAGCGACGAGCCTTTTTTCAAGTTCGCTAGCGGCTAAACGTTGCTCCCGCACCCGACCAACTCGAATAGCGTCAATCAAGCTGAGCAAGGCATAAAGTTTTGGATCGTTACTGGCAGCTTGGGGGACTGAACGGTACAGAGGCGCGATTGCCTGCCCTCTGACGACACCAGCCAGGGTCAGGCCAAACGTAAACCTCAGACGGTGAGGCAACCAGCTTGCTTTTCAATGGCGAGCGCAGAATGTGCTGTTGGCAGTCCCCGCTTGCTTGGGGCCTGGTTGGGCGTAGAATACATAGCGCAACCCGTGAACCAGGAATTCTAACACCGCTTGCTTCAATATTTTCCGCTCGGAGCCATAATACAGACCGGCAGCTTCAGAACGCTGGCTGGGCAGCATGAACTTCTGATGCGCTCATGCTCAAGCTTTGAGCGAGAGAACTGTACGTCCAGTTCGTTGAATCCCAACTGTGGACTTTGAGTATTGCAAGGATATCTTGGGGTTTTAGCATAGGGGATGAGCGAGCGCATTGTTTCCTTTATTCTACATTCGCGAATAGCGAATAACCAAGGTGTGGCGACTTTAATTTACTGCGGGCGCGCTCGTTGAAGGGCAAGAGCCATGAGTTGCGAATACAGCGCTCGCCCCGGTTGCTTGAAACCGTTGTAGGTAGGAGCGTGAGCACTATAAGTTTCAGAAAACTTAGCCGGAACTTTCCTTTACCGGTATCGGTATAAATATATCTCCCAACATTGCTTGCTACGACTCATTCCTGCTTTTTGTGCAAGCTTCCTCTCTGGCATAAGTTTGAGTTTTCATGCGGTTTTTGCTGCGAATAAGCCCCCAAATTCAGCTAACAATTAAGTTGAGGCGAGCACAAGTTTACTCGCACATTCTCATAAAAAATAGCGAAAAACTCATGAAAAGGCATGAAAACTCAGTCTTAAAAAGTTAATTTTGAGGTTTTTTCCTGTCCCGGTACACTTAATATCAATTTAATAATTTAACAGCAAGCTCTACAATCCAATTTTAGGCAAATGTAGCAGAGGCTCAAAAGTGGTAACATTTATAGCAAGCTGTACTTTCACAATTGAGCAAGCAGAACTAATCGAATAGAATATTAAGGTTGCCTAAAAAATAGCCGCCTCGTTATTAGCCATTCAGCTATTGCATATTAATGTATAGGACAAAGGCGGTAGCCGTTTTCTAGCAAGAGTTGCAGTTCAGTTTGTTTGGTAGATTGAATGCAGTGCTACCGCATTTTTGTACAAAAAAGCGAAGTGCCTCAATATTTTTTTGCTGCCAGAATGCTAATAGCGTTACTTCGGCAAGTCAGTGAAATTTGTAGTCAAAGTAAATGCGGCGAAACTTGTTAAACTAGGCAATGAAAAGGCAGTGACAATTGCGTTCGCTTAACGCCACAGTTGTACTCGATTTCAGAGAGAGCGCGTGAGCCTCGCGCCTCTAAGTTTTAGGCCGTACCGATATGAGTTTTCACGCGGCATTACATAACCTTGAATCAGCATGATTGGTTAACTTGAGAACTCAGGGAAGCGATCGCCACGTTTGTGTGACGGGGCAATTGATGCTAGTGTTGCCACAAAAGTTGCCACAATAGTATGAGCAAGCGGCACAGTTGGATATCGGGTAAAACCAAGCCTTTTGACACACTTGCCTAACATCCATCAGTGGCATTGATTGGGACAGTGGGATATCGGGTAAAATTAAGCCCCTTGACACTCCATCTCTAGTTTTTAGGTGTTTGTGGCGATAGCTGCACGGCGATCGATTCAAAGCCAATTCTTTG
>NZ_CAWPRX010000204.1:0-39237 GCF_963890365.1 Tychonema sp. LEGE 07196
GAGTTGTCAAAAAGCCTGTCTCAAAATTTCGCTCTAAACAAGTTAAGCATAGAGGTACTGGAATCATCATGAATCCTCCTGTATTTATTGTTTTAAGCACTGCATAGCCCTTAACTGAACCGTATTGGGCGATCGCCTTTGAGTATGGTAATCTGGCGGTTGGGATTGTTCGGATCGACTTTCACCGAAAGTACGCCGCCGTCGCCTAAATAGGCTTTGGCGATGTTCAAACCGTTAAAAGCGCGATCGGCTACAATCTTTCCAGCTAGCTTAAATTTATAATTAGAAACAAAACTTCTATTTTTTTCTGGTTGAAATCGCACTTTAAATAATATCGGCTGCTGCAAATACTGGCGGTTGTTTTCAAACCCGGGCGTGACAATATTTGGGGCTAAAGGAGCGGCTAAATCTACCAAAGTGCTGGCAACATTCCAATCGCCCGCCATCCAATCGGGATACACCAAATCTCCCTTAGCTGCAGGGATGGGAGGCTTGCTATTCCAATTGGGAAAACTGGAAATGCGATCGCCCAAAACTCCCGCCTGCGCGCCGCCACCCCACAAAATCAACGCGCAAACCAAACAAAAACCCCAAATTAATTTCATACTAAATGATATTCAAACAGCTAATTGTATCTATTAATCAAAAAGGTTCGTAGTGAGGAGTTTAGTCCTAATTTTTGCGAACTAAATTCCTCACTATGAACCTTTTTTAGTCAGGAGTTTTGGGCTGTTTTACAGACTAAAGTCCGAACAATCGAACCTTTTTTATTATTATTTAGCTTTAAAGTGTTTCAACCGGTGCTGGCTCCCAAACTTCACCGTATTGTTCTTTCAATTCTTGCCAATTTTCTACTTGTCCCGGTTCATATTCTCCCGGCTTTCCCCACTGCAAAAATGCGCTCAAAGCAGCATCATTTTGTTCGTCTAAAAAACGAATTGCATAGGTGGTGAAATTGCCTCTTTTTGCCTCGCCAGTCTCAAATTTCACTTGTTTGATTTTGTCCATATTCAAGTGAAATTCAAATATTTCGGCGTGCATATTTGCATACTTACCCTTGGGCAACTCTGCGTAAAACAGCTTGTGTATTGAACCGCGCACTTCCAGCACTGCCGCGCTGCTAGTCACGATTAAACGCAGTGTCCCCAATTTTTCGCAAGCTTCTAAGAATTCTTTAAGAGTCGCAGTCATATCACTTTGGGATTTTGGATTTTGGATTTTGGATTAAATCGACAAGAAGCAAAGGTTAGTTGGAAAGCAGGAAAATTAATTAGATCAAAAAGGATAATTCTTCCTTCTTTCTTCTTCCTTCTTCCTTCTTCCTTCTTCCATTCATTCATTTTTCGTACATTTCGTAAGCAGCGACAATCCGCTGTACTAACGGGTGTCTCACCACGTCTGCTTGAGTGAATTCGCAGAAAGCTATGCCTTCAACGTTTCCCAGAATATTTTGAGCAACTGACAATCCCGACTGTTGATGTGCGGGCAAATCTGTTTGAGTTAGATCGCCGGTGACTACCATTCTCGATCGAAAGCCGAGACGAGTCAACACCATTTTCATTTGAGCCGGAGTCGTATTTTGAGCTTCGTCCAAAATGACGAAAGCATTGCTGAGAGTGCGCCCCCGCATATAAGCTAAAGGAGCTACTTCGATCAGGCCTCTTTCCATTAAATCGGCCATTTTGTCGGGTTCGATCATTTCTTGCAAGGCGTCGTAAAGCGGGCGCAAGTAGGGATCGACTTTTTGCTGCAAATCTCCGGGCAAAAATCCTAATTTTTCGCCAGCTTCTACGGCTGGCCTGGTTAAAATCAGCCGTTCGTACTGCTTGCTTAATAGCGCTTGTACGGCGAAAATAGCTGCTAGAAATGTTTTGCCAGTACCCGCAGGGCCGATGCAAAATGTCAGGTCGTGGGTGCGTACTGCTTGGACGTACTGGCGCTGCTTGAAGGTTTTGGCTCTGATTTCTTCGCCGCGGCGGGTTTTGGCGAGCACGTCTCGCTGCAAGTTTTGTAAATCTTCTTGGCGGTTGCTATCCAAAGCTTGGCGCGCTGTTTGGATTTCTACTCCGGTAATGGTTTTGCCGGCTTTCCAGAAGTCGGAGAGCGATCGCACTAATTGATGACACAATTCTACTTGAGTTTTTGTGCCAGAAATCAGCAGTTCTTGCCCTCGCATTACCAGGTTAGCGCCGGTTTGCTTAGAGATAATTTTCAAGTTTTCTTCTTGATTGCCGGCCAGCGAGATAGCGCTTTGAGTGTTCGGCAACTCAATTGTTAGTTTTTCAGTCATGCCAGCATGAGCTCCTCCAAATAAGCAATTGTAGCAGTGGATAGCAAACAGCAAACAGCAAACAGTTATGTATGGGAATCAAACCATTTATCTGTAACGATTATAGTTGTGATTCGTGAGGTTATATCAATTCCGGTTGCACACCTCATGATGTTAACGGTTAACGGTTAACAGTTAACAGTCAACGCCTGAATTTACTATTCTGATGCTAACAGATTTGATAGATATTATTTACGTTCGCGCCAGATTTAACGGTTGCTAGAAAATTTAACTATCGATGGTTAAATTAGCTGGCTTTTGCGAACAAAAAGACGCCAGGTACTAAGTTTTACCTAGTATCTAAGGCGTCTTTTCTGTTTAAATGAATGAGTTTGGTGCTTGCGGCACAAATCAAATCTCCCTTCTTTGAAGTCACACAACTTGAGATTTTAGATTGTAGATTCTTCGACTTCGCTCGCGAACAAGTTTTAGATTTTAGATTTACCTGATGCTGCTGAGATTTGAGATTGAAAATTTTAGATTTGTGTCCGATCGCAAAATCGGCCATCTAAAATCACAGGGGGCTTGTAATACCAAGCCTACAACAGGCAATCTAAAACCTAAAATTGTTTTTGGATTTTGCAGTTAGTTAATAACCGGGAGTATTTCTGCTCGTTCTAAACGTAGGTGTGTTAGTACGGCGAGGTTGTTCTCTCGGAGCTCTGCTAGGTAAGGGAGTAGGCGAGGGAGGCGAAGTTCGGGGTCGGAAATCTCCTCGATCGCGCATACCGCGATCGCCCCTAGGTGGCCCGGAGCCTCGATCGCCTCCTTCGCTATCGTATACGTCTAAGTAGAGCGACTGACCCACAGTTTGCGCCACCGCTTCGAGGGTAGTTCTAATTGCCTGAATATTGCGTCCGCCCCTACCATAAACCCGCCCCTTGTCAGGATCTTCAAAAGCGAGCCTTACCCAGACGCGAGATTGGCGGGGGTGCAGTTCGCAATCAACCCGCAAAGAGTCCGGCGACTCCAGAAAAGGTGCAATTAAAAACTGTATCAGTCCAGCATAGTTAGGGCTAGCTGACTGCTGTTGTGCTGCTGGACTCAACGTTGGCTCCGGCTCCGACTTGTTCAAATACATTAGCTTTTCTCAGGATGTCACGCACGGTGTCAGTTGGCTGAGCGCCTTGTTGGAGGCGCTTGACAATCGCTGGAACATCCAGCCTGGTTTCGTTATTTCTGGGGTTGTAGAAGCCGAGTTCTTCTAAGGGACGGCCGTCGCGGCGGGTAGAACTGTTCATCGCTACAATCCGGTAGCTGGTCTCGCGTTTTTTCCCGTATCTCTTCAATCGCAGTTTGATCATCTTCTTGCACAATAGTCCTCGCTCAATTGTGACATACTCCAGGCGAGAAATCTCACATTATGCTCTGGGGCATTCACCGCAACTGTTGACTGTTGACTCTTGACTGTTGACTGCTGACTGCTGACTGTTGACTGCTGACTGCTGACTGTTGACTGTTGACTGCTGACTGTTGACTGTTGACTGCTGAATGTTGACTGTTGACTGTTGACTGTTAAGAGGGCCCGCACTCACAGGCACCGCCCCTACCTACTGACTAAGGACTACTGACTACTGACTACTGACTACTGACTAAGGACTAAGGACTTCTTCAACCTCCGAGCAAAATATCGCTGCGATTTGCCGCGCCTAGGGCCGGTCTGGCACCGTCTATATGCGGTGTAATTGCTATAGGTAAAGCCGTTGCAGTGCCCCACTGCTGCACCAGCTTTTGCAAAAATATATCTTGCTGCTCTCTCAAAGAGTCCCAATCGGTGCCGCGATTGATAATTGCAAACCAAACTAAGCCCCGATCGCGCGTGGGTATGGCTCCAGCCAAAGCAATCACCGTATTCAAAGTACCAGTTTTCACCACAGCCGATCGCGGAATGTGTCGGTGTTCCAAAGTTCCTTTATCGCGCCCGGACACCGGAAACAAGTCAGCAATCGTCAGCCCTGTAGTCTGAAGGTTGCGCCCGATCGCCTGCATCATCCCGCAAGCCGCCCTCGGAGACATTTGATTTTCGACTCCCAAGCCCGAACCGTTAATTAATTGAAGTTCCGCCTGCGGCACCCCAGCAGCCCAAGTCGCTTGTTGCTGAACAACTTTTGCCCCACCCAAATTGTCGGCCAGCATTTGGGCAATTTCATTGTCGCTGTGGACATTCATCTGCTTGAGAATTTCGGCTAAAGGAAGCGATCGGCGCTTCAACAGCAAACGCCCGGAAGCGGGAATTTTTTGAGCGATCGGGCTGCCGGCGATCGTTACTTGCGGCTTTCGGGTGCCCGGAGCCATCTTAGAATAGATTGCCAGCAGGTCTGGCGACCAACTGCGACTATCTAGAGCCTGTCGCATACCCTCCCCCGCAACCAGAGGATCGGACTGGTAGTTCATGGGAAAATTGCCAGTTACGACCAAATTTCCCGCCACGCGATTGATACCCATTTGATTGAGAGCATTACCCACGGCGATCGCCTCCTCCCACACAAACAGCGGATCGCCCCCGCCAGCGATCACCAAATCCCCCTGCAACACCCCATTCCTAATGGGCCCCGTTCCCCAGAACCGCGTTTCAAACTGATGATCCGCGCCCCAAGTTTCTAGGGAAGCCAGAGAAGTCGCAATCTTAGTCAGGGAAGCCCCAGGCATCAGCACCGTCCCCTGCTGACTTACCAGCGGCAGCATTCCGGCTTGCACCCAAATTCCCTGATTGCCGTCGATGAGATGCTTCGCCTTCAAATCTTTTAAATATTCCTGCACGGCAGCTTCTGCGGGCAAGTCTGGATTTGCCGCATCTATTTTCCCAAAAGCCAGCTCTTCGGCCACCACTAACCCAGGAATCCCTCCCCGCCAAGCCAGCACCGACACGGCGTTGGGTGCGGCACTGCGTACCCCAGCCATGTCGAGCCACAGAGACATGATTCCCGAGCTAAATAAATCCAGCATTTTTTACTCCTAAGTCAGTCAGTCGATTTGAGATTTGAGATTTGAGATTTGAGATTTTAGATTTAGTCCACAGCTCAATCTGGGAGATTGAACAAAAGTCTAAAATTGTGGGCGGCTCACCACGAATGGAAGCAAGTATCCGTTTTTCGGCGGGGCGCACAGTAAACTATTCGGTTGAGTTTTTCAATTTGCAGTCAAAAAAATAAAGTAGGGACAAAACAAGCTCTCTCAGAGTAGTAGGTAATGACAATTGTCCGATCGGGCGCGAGCAGATTTTAGTGATTTATTCGCTTTTCTGGATTCAGACTCCAGATCCGCAAAAAACCGATACCCTGCCCCCGAATGCTGAAGTGAATACTCCCAAAATTTTAAAGCCTAGTTCCTCCACCCAGATTCAATACTGCAAGCCAATCTAAAATCTCAAATCTAAAATCTCAAATCGACTGACTTCCTGGTAAAATTTTTAATGTTTCTCAAACATTGGTCAATGGGATCGACACGCGCAAGAATTGCAATAGACGCTATGGGTGGGGATCATGCCCCCGCCGAAGTTGTAGCTGGAGCACTTAAGGCACAGGAAGAATTAGGCGTCGAGATTTTGCTGGTGGGCGACCCGCAGCAAATAGAAGAGTCGCTACGTCTTCAAGACGCGATCGGCCGCGTCTGCAAAGGTCAGCTAGAAATCGTTCCTTCTGAAGGAACGGTAGAAATGCACGAAGAACCTTTAAGTGCCCTCAAACGCAAACCCAAGGCTTCGATTAACGTAGCCATGAACTTGGTAAAGCAGCAGCAAGCTGATGCTGTGGTGTCCGCCGGTCACTCCGGCGCGGCAATGGCTGCGGCCCTGCTGAGGTTGGGGCGGCTCCCCGGAATCGATCGCCCTGCGATCGGTGCGGTTTTGCCGACAATGGTATCGGGCAGCTCCGTACTCATTCTCGATGTTGGCGCTAACGTGGACTGCCGCCCCAAATTTTTGGAGCAGTTTGCTCTGATGGGAACTATTTACAGCCAGTGCGTTCTGGGCGTAGCCGAACCAAAAATCGGTCTGCTCAATATTGGCGAAGAACCTTCTAAAGGTAACGACGCGGCGGTACGCACCCATCAATTATTGGTGGACAATCCTCACATTCCTTTTGTAGGCAATGCCGAAGGCCGCGACGTGCTGTCGGGGAAGTTCGACGTGATTGTCTGCGACGGGTTTGTAGGCAACGTGTTGTTGAAGTTTGCCGAAGCGGTGGGCGAAGTCGTGGTGCAAGTGCTTAAGGAAGAATTGGCAGCCGGACTCAAAAATCAAATTAGTGCTCCCCTCCTGCAAGAAAGCCTCAAGGGGTTCAAGCAGCGGGTAGACCACGTTGAACACGGCGGCGGTTTGCTGTTGGGCGTTGCTGGAGTTTGCATTATCAGCCACGGTTCGTCTCAAGCTGCCTCGATTTTTAATGCCATTCGTTTGGCGAAAGAGGCTATTGACAACCAAGTGCTGGAACGAATTCGCTCTGAAAATCGCGAAACCGCTCTGGAACAAGAAGCTGTCAATTAGAGGCAGTAAGTAGAAATTAAAAATTAAAAATGTCAAATTAAACAATCTGTTTTACTCGCTAAAAAAGTAATTTCAGTAGTTTAAAAAAGAAGTTTAATTTGTAATTTTTAATTTTTAATTTTTAATCTTTGAACTCAATAGCGAGTAAATGGAGAGGAATGTTGCAGCAATCAGGGTTTGGTATTGCCGTCACGGGTAGCGGTTCTTGTACACCGCAGGTTTCCCTTGATAATAACGGTTTGAGTCAGATAGTAGAAACTTCTGACGAGTGGATTGCGGCGCGAACTGGTATTCGATCGCGCAGGCTGGCGGACGATCGCACTTCTTTGTGCGATTTGGCAACTGAAGCATCCCGAAGGGCGATTGAAATGGCAGAAATTTCGCCCGCAGATATCGATTTGATTATTTTGGCTACCTCAAGTCCCGACGATTTGTTTGGTAGTGCAGGCAAAATTCAATATCAGTTAGGCGCAACAAAAGCTGTGGCTTTCGATCTGACAGCAGCTTGTTCTGGTTTTGTTTTTGGTTTAGTTACAGCCTCGCAGTTTATTCGGACAGGGGTTTATCAAAATGTTTTGCTAATTGGAGCAGATATTTTATCTCGCTGGGTAAATTGGTCGGATCGGGGTACTTGCATTCTATTTGGAGACGGTGCAGGTGCGGTGGTATTGCAAGCTTCCGAAGTCGATCGCTTTTTGGGATTTGAAATTCGCAGCGACGGCACGCAAAATGCGTCTCTCAATTTGGCTTTCAACGCCGAATCAAAAGAATTAATTGAAGGCGTGAATATCGGAGTAGGCGGGTTTGGGCCCATCACAATGAACGGTCAAGAAATCTATCGTTTTGCGGTAAAAAAAGTGCCGGAAGTCATAGAAAAAGCTATGTTTCGGGCCAATGTCAGCGCGGCAGAAATAGACTGGCTGCTGTTGCACCAAGCCAATCAGCGGATTCTTGATGCAGTTGCTCAAAGGCTGAAAATTCCCCCGGAAAAAGTCATCAGCAATTTGGCAAATTACGGCAATACCTCAGCGGCTTCAATTCCGATTGCCTTAGACGAAGCCGTGCGTCAGGGTAAAGTTAAAGCAGGCGAGACTATTGCTGCTGCTGGTTTTGGTGCTGGTTTGACTTGGGGGGCGGGGATTTTTCAATGGGGAAGGTAGTAGGATTTTAGATACTTCGGCTTCGCGAGTGCACGAGTTTTAGATTTTAGATTTTAGATGGGGGAATTACTGATGAACTATGGGTTGGGATCGCGGGCCGGCGGTTTCATTTTTTTAGGTAGCTGGTATAATATTTTTTGGCAGATTTCAACTTGCCAAGCGTGATTTTCGGGAGTGCGACGATTGAAAAATAAAAATTCTTTACCTTTTTAAGAGGTTGTAAATAGGGTAATGCGCGCACAAAGCCGTACATTCTCCGACAGGAATTCTGGAAAAGTGTATGCTGCAATTGAAAATCCTCTATTTTGGGCTCGACTTTCCCCTCGTCGCAGGTGGAAAATTACGCTAGGGCGATCGATCTGAACTAAAGTAGCAAAAAAATATAAACGTAGTAAAAAGCGCAGTTATATGTTATAATTGTGAGTCGCTACTAGATAGTTCGTGAACCGAAAGATAGCGGATACCAGCAAGCGAAATTAAAAGCGGGAAACAAAGAATTTTTGGAATCACTTTCTTAGCAACCACCAATTAGCAGATTACCGGAAAAATGACTAAAACAGCATGGGTATTTCCCGGACAAGGTTCCCAGGCGATCGGGATGGGTGCAGATTTATTAAACTTGCCAACAGCCAAAGCCAAATTTGAGCTAGCCAAAGAAATTTTAGGCTGGTCTGTCCCAGAAGTTTGCCAAAAAGAAGAAGCAAAACTATCTCGCACTCTCTACACTCAGCCTTGCTTGTACGTAATAGAAAGCATTTTGGCAGACTTAGTGCGAGAAAAGAGCGATCGGCCTGCAGTGGTGGCAGGTCACAGTTTAGGAGAATACGTTGCCCTCTACGCAGCAGGCGTGTTTGACTTTGAAACGGGATTGCGCTTGGTCAAACGTCGCGCCGAACTCATGGACACAGCCTCCGGTGGCAAAATGGTGGCTTTGATCGGGTTTGACAGGCAGCAACTAGAACTGCAAATTCAATACAGCCAAGATGTGGTACTCGCCAACGACAACAGCGAAGCACAAGTTGTGATTTCTGGAACTCCAGAAGCAGTAGAAGATTTGCTTGCCAAAATCAAAGTCAAACGCGCCGTTAAATTGAATGTTTCTGGTGCGTTTCACTCTCCGCTGATGGCATCAGTGGCATCAGAGTTTCAACAAGCCTTAAAAGCGGCAAGATTTTCGGATGCTAAAATGCTGGTACTCTCGAACTCAGAACCAACAGCGACTACCAGCGCCGCTACCTTAAAGCAGCGGTTGAACCAGCAGATGACTAAAGGCGTGCGCTGGCGAGAAATTTCGCTGCAATTGCCGCAACAAGGAATCGATCGGGTATTGGAAATTGGCCCCGGCAAAGTTCTCACAGGTTTGATCAAACGGACTTGTCCGGATCTAGACTTGGTAAATGTGAGCAGTTTTGCAGATGTACCCGCTTAATCGATTCTTAACGTTGAATTAAGCCGCAGACTCTAAAATTGAGTTCGTTGGCTCGAAAAGTGGCGAAAAATAAATAGCACAACAGGCAAATTTTACTGCGGCTTGTTGTGCAAAGCCGGTACGGGCGATCGACAAGGCTCGAAAATATCAATTGAAAATGTACAAACCTCAAAATACTGTTCAATTTTGATTGCTGAACTGATAGGCTAATATTCGATGTAATTTAAAATCTCAGGTTTTCCGTGAGCAAAAGTCGCGAACCAGTCGAAAGTTTACTTCTCTACTATTTATTCAAGTGGTCAATAGTCAGCCCGATGCTGCACCTTTACTTTCGGGGCCGCATCTACGGTGCCGAAAACGTTCCAGCAGAAGGGCCGCTGGTAGTAGTCAGCAATCACGCCAGCGATTTTGACCCGCCGATTTTGTCTAATTGCATGAGGCGGCCTGTCGCATTTATGGCGAAGGAAGAGTTATTTAAAGTTCCTATTTTGAAGCAGGCAATTACGCTTTACGGCGCTTATCCAGTCAAGCGGGAAAGTGCCGATCGCAGTGCAATTCGCTCGGCCATCCAGTCTTTGGAAAAAGGCTGGGCGACAGGTGTATTTTTGCAGGGAACTCGCACGCCAGACGGTCGAATTACTGAGCCGAAATTAGGTGCGGCGCTGATAGCTGCTAAGGCGAAAGCCCCGCTGTTACCTGTTAGTTTGTGGGGAACTCATGCGATTTCCATCAAAGGTTTGCTAGTACCGCAACCGGTGCCGTTAACTATACGAATTGGTAAAGTAATTGAGGCGCCCGGTTCGTCGGATCGCCAGGAGTTGGAAGCGCTGACTCAAAGATGTGCAACTGAGATTAATGCGATGCACGATTTGGGCCGCTGATGTGCTCGCAGGTTCGATCGTTCGGACTTCAGTTTTTTCTTTTGAGCGGACTCGCATTCCACACTACTAACCTATTTTATTTCGGTTGCGCGCCCTTAACAAAAGCAACAGCTAAGGGCGAAATTTTTTCTGTAACTGCTGCAATAACTTGGCGGTCAAAGTCAGTCCAGACTCTGGGGCGATCGAAAATACAAGGCTGCAAAACCCCCCACAACAAGCCATCAACACAAAGGTGAGCGTGAATCAAAGCACGATGTCCGAACTCTTTTGCTTCAAAATCTTTGTTGACAACTTCAGGATTTGCTGTTTCGACATCCTCAACAAAAATCGACGGCTCAGCTCGCAAGGCTGCTGCAAACAAAGGGTCTTCTTCCCCTAAAGATTCCGGTTCTTTTTTCCATTCGACAGTGGTAACATCGGGATAGTTCGAGTTGCGACACCAGCAGTAAGCTGCTTTACCTGTTTTGGTTTCAGGATTGCGGAGATAAAGAAAAACGCGATCGCAATTTAACACTTCGCCTAAAGCCGGCAGCAAAGCTGAAAAAACAGCATCCGCAGTCTTGCTGTTACTCAAAATTTGCTCCAAAACTTGCGGCATAATTATGTCAGTCATTAACTTTGGCGATTGAAGTTTATCTACTAATTTTAAACTACTATTTCTGTTTTCTGTTTTGTTTTCTTCTGATTTTTTCTGCTCTGATTGCACATTTTTCATTAGCGTTTTCGTGGTTTGTTAAATTGCGCTATAGGAGACAAGTTTAAAAGCTTGGTTCAGTAAAAAGATTTAAAGCTTGCTCAATCGTGACGTTTGTTTGAAAAACTTACGCATCGGAGTCAAGAAACCGGGGTTGTTTGACTATTATTGAAGGTTTTAAACAAATATTGTGGTGAGAAAACTAGGTTTCTGGCTACCCGTGCATCCCAGAGTAATTTATTCAATTCTGGCTTGGCTGAAGTTAGCACCGGTATAACCCGTTGTCAGCCAAAGAAGGGCTCTAGCGCCGTCGCGAACAGCTTTTTCTACCGGTTCGGGGGTTCGCCCCGAGGGAACTGCTACAGGCTTAAAACTAATGCCTCTACTGCCGAGCACGATTTCGCCGATAATCTCGGCTCGCCGCATATGATCGTCAGAAGTAATCAGATAGACGCTCTCAATCCCTCTAGCTTTCAATTCATCTACCAGCGTGGTAAAATTTGTTACCGTATCCACCGCTCTGTAGTCTAGGTGCAGCCGATCGGACTTAATGCCCGCTTCTGAAAACACCCATTCGGCGAACTCTGGATTGCTGCCAGAAGACACCCAAATTGGCAATTGAGGGTGCTTCTGAGCAAATTTTGCCGCAAACACCTCTCGCTCCGTAGCCCCACCTAGAACTAGCAAAGCTTGGGGTTTCAGAAATTCGCTTTTAAGCTGGAGATAGCCAAACCAACACGCTATCACCAGCCCGACGAGGAACCAAAAACTGCATGAAGTCCTCAAACGCTTGTAACGCCGCGTGTTTGAATTGATTCTTAACCACATCTAAACCTATAAAAATTTTGCATAGCTGACAAAGGAACCATAACAAAAAATACCGCACGTACAACCCACTAACAGGAAT
The DNA here is from genome assembly GCF_963890365.1 of Tychonema sp. LEGE 07196. Lineage (NCBI taxonomy): Bacteria > Bacillati > Cyanobacteriota > Cyanophyceae > Oscillatoriales > Microcoleaceae > Tychonema > Tychonema sp. LEGE 07196. Next base: position 11,884 of record NZ_CAWPRX010000204.1, read on the forward strand.
TTAAAATTAAGAATTTAAAAAAGGGTCAGGGGATTTTAGATTTTAGATTTTAGATTTTAGATTTTAGATTTTAGATTGAATCTATGGCTTGTGTTGGGCCTGGAAGTGGCGATTTTAGATTGAATAATTGAATCTATAGCTTGTACGGGGCGTACGTAGGTGAATTGGTTAGCGGATACGCACAACAAAAGGGCAAAACCAGGCTTTACCCTTGTGTTGTTGGCGGTTATAAATTTTTGAACGGGACTGGCCGGGTTCGAACCGGCGACCTAGCGCTTCAGATTTGTGTGAGTTTCCCCACTCTCTGGACTATTCCTTCACCATAGGCTTGCAGCCTTTAGGTGGTGGCCGTATGTTTAGGAGGTTTTATTGTGTTTTACTTCCTAAAGCCAGTCTCTGCACCTTCTTTACCTAAACTTAGATAAAGCTTGGCTCAAGATTACCTTATCTGCCGTCAGACTTAGGCTTCCTTGAGTTTGACCACATTCACTCCCAGAGTTTCCTCGCAGGGTGCCCGATTCTTCAGGAGGCGCTTGCTCTATCCATCTGAGCCACAGCCCCAGTTGCTGAACCGTTTTGATTATAGCAGCTTCTTGTCAATTTTGAGTTTTTTAATTTTTGATAATTATCGATCGCCCGCAGCCATTCTCTCCACAATGCGGGCAAAGTTTTCGGCTGCGGTGAGTGTGCCCGCGCCGTAACAAGCGCGCTGTCTCCATGCGGTGACGGGGAGATGTCCGGCGGGGGCATTTTCGCCCCACGAGAGCTCGCTGTAATATTTCCAATTTTCCTTGACTCGCCAGCCGACTCGATCGCACAATTCTGTATATTTCCCCCCAACACTTTCCCAAATCTGATGCTGTACGGTCAATCCGAACCGCCCGCTGCTGTATTGTTGCCAAAGTTGGTCGATCGTGCGAAGGTCTGTAAGAGGAAAGGCGTCAATATCGGCTGCACTCAGCCAGCCTTCATCTTCCCTGACAGCGATTTGCAGCAAAATTTCCCAAGTGTGTTCGTCGGCTTTGCGCCATTTTCCGGTTTCTAACAGCTTTTTGAGTTGTCGGTAATCCATCCCCACTTCAGAGATAGCCGGAGTTTGGTCAGGTATCGCGCCAATTTTTTCTTCGAGTCGGAGTAAAGTGTCGGCTATGAATTCGGGGTTTAGTTGTTCGAGGCGGTACAGAACCCATTCTAACTGAGATTGAATGTAGGTGCGGGCGATCGCACCTTGCTGCAATTCCTGTTGCAACTCGTCAAATCTGGCTGACCAATTTTGTTGATTGCGGGCCGATTCCCACATTTTTTTTGCCCACTGCAATCTAACTTGTTCTTGTTTTAAATAAGTTTTGGAAGGCTTAGGGCGTTGCGGGTAGGGAGTCAAATCCCAGCCGCAAATCGAGCAAAATTCGGCTTTTGCTTCTGTGTATTGGGCACCGCACACTGGACAGTTAGACATATTGCCATAAATTCGGTTGCCAAGTAATTATATGACATCGGGTAAATTAACCATAATTCGATTAGGTACGCAATTTGCAACCTACAATTACAGTTTATCTGTAGTAATGTCGGCATTTCCCACCCAAAAGTTAGAGTTATGTATACCGCTCTAACAAGGCAAACGAATAGTAAACAAGCTGCCTTTACCCAACTCTGATTCTACATGAATTGTGCCGCGGTGAGCTTCGACGATTTGGCGGCAGAGGTGCAGTCCCAAACCCGTGCCGGATTTCTTGTGAGTTCCCGAACCAAACCTTTCAAATAACTTGGTTTTTGCTGCGGCAGAAATGCCAGGGCCGGTATCTTGGATTTGAATAATTACCCAGGCCAGCGGTTGATTTTTGAAGCTCGTATAAGCGGGGGAATTTGCCGCTTTTAAGCTGACATCTATGGAGCCGCTGTCGGTGAATTTGATTGCATTTCCGATTAAGTTTGTCAGCAAGCGGTGCAGCTCCAAACGATCGCCCGGATACTTAGCAATCGGAGCACTTTCTGCACTTTCGCTCAAGTCTAAATTAACCGACAAATTTTTGACATCGGCTAGGGTCGCGAGTTCTTCAGCTACTTCGGTAATAAGCTGGCGCAAGTCCACGGGAGCGAAACTGAGGGATTTGCCGCCTGCTTCGTAACGGTAGACTTCTAGGAGCATATTTACCAGCGCGATCAGGTTTTTGTTGCTGCGAACCATTGTCCCGAAAGCGTCGCTCATCTGAGGGGAGATTTCTCCCAAAGCTCCCTGCTGCATTAAAGTTAGCATTCGATCGGCAGCTACGAGGGGCGTCCGCAAGTCGTGGGCGAGTCTGGAGACAAAATCTTCGCGCTGGAGGGCGATCGAATTTCGTTCGTCTACGCTGTGTTTTAGCCGCAGGAGCGATCGCACCCGAGCTAACAGTTCGTCCATTTCCACCGGTTTGCGGATAAAATCGTCTGCTCCCATATCCAATCCTTGGACTACGCTGGCGCTGTCGTGAGCCGTAATCAGTAAAATTGGGATAAAGGGCAATTCCTTGTTTTGTCGAATGCGCTTGGTGACTTCGTAACCGTCCATTCCCGGCATCATTACATCTAGCAATACCAAATCCGGGGCGGACTTTTCAATTTGGCTCAAGGCAGAAAAGCCGTTATCAGCCGTGCTGATTTCGTAACCTTCTTCTTCAAGGATTGTCTGCACCAATAAAACATTATCTGGTGCGTCATCTACCACCAGAATGCGATCGGCTTTTGTGGCATTGGGAACAGATAAATAGTTCATTTAATGGTTGGCCTTGAAATAAATACTAACTTTTTTAATGTGGCATGATATCCATTTTTTCATATTTTTATACTTATCAACTCTGTCATAAGGAAGATATAAAAAATTATTCTAATCTTTTTAGATTTTAACGATCGGATATGATACAGTGGACTATTTTGTTGTCATAGTATGCACGCCGTCCCAATCGTCGGGCGGGGCTACTTCCAAATAACTGAGGGATCGCTGTAGATGAACTTCCACAGGTCGATCGCCCGGTCGCATCGCTAAAGCCGCTTCAAAATAACTAATAGCTTTCTGAAAATTTCTAGCAATATAAGCATACCGACCGTTACTGTAAAGTTCCAAAAACCTTTCGGTTTCGCAGTCAAGGGGATCGGTACTATTTTGCAGCAGCTCGTAAATTCCCACAGGCTGATTTTTGCCCTTAACTCGCACCTTATCCAACTCTCGCACCCAAATTCCTTCGCGGCACAAATTGTAGGTAAATTCGCTCAAAATAATATCGCAGCCGTACTCTTTTGTAAGCTGTTCCAAGCGCGAACTCAAGTTTACGGCATCCCCGATTACCGTGTAATCCATCCGTTTTTCCGAACCAATATTGCCGGAAACGACTTCTCCCGAACTAATCCCTATTCCGAAACGAAACGGAACTTCCGTGGGGCGAGAATCATTAAACTCTTTCAAACGCCTCCGCATATCTAAAGCCGACTGAACCGCCATCCAACCGTGACTTTCGGGAGGATTCAGCGGCAGCGGCGCGCCGAACACGGCCATTAAAGCATCGCCGATAAACTTGTCTAAAGTACCTTCGTAGTGGAAAACTGCCTCCACCATCGTCTCAAAATATTCGTTTAACAGGGATACCACATCCGACGCTCCCAGATTTTCAGTCAGCGAGGTGTAGCCGCGAATGTCAGAAAATAAAATAGTAACGTCTTTGCGTTCGCCCACCATCAGGGCTCCTTCGCCCAGGGCCATCACTTTATCTACAACTCCGGGAGTCAGATAGCGGTACATCGTATTTTTCATCCGCTTTTCGCGGCTGATGTCTTCGAGTACCACTAAACCGCCGCGCACGCCGCCTTCTGGATTGATCAGCGGGTTAACTGTCAAATTCAAACTGCGTTCAATTAGTTTAATTTGAGATTTATTGATGGGTAAGGGACAATAAGGGTGATTCCGGGCAGAATTCGGCAGCGAAAATAGAGATTGGGAGTTAGCTAATTCTGCTAGAGCTACTTCTTCAGTCCAGGCCGTGTTTTCGCCCCAAGCGTAATATAAATTCGGGTCCGTGCGATCGGGCACGGCCAAAATATAACTGTCTTCTGCTGTTTCTTCTGCGGATGCTGCAGAACAAAACGTTTTTTCCACCAAGAGTCCCAAGGTTAAATTTTGTTCGGGAACGTAATGTCGGGCTGCATGGTTGAGACTATCTTCGAGTCTAAATTGCAAATTATCGATCGGCAAAACTTCCCAAACATAACGATCTATCAGTTTTTCTTCCCAAATCTGGGGATGGTGTTTGCCTTTGGCTTGATTTGGGGGACAGCCCAACAATTCTAGGGCTGCTTCGTTAATTGTGACGATCCGCCCCTGCAAATCGGTGGAAATCACTGCATCTGACAGACTTTGCAGCATATCTTTTTGATACTGCTTTTCCACCATCACGTTCTGAAACAGTTGAGAATTTTGCAGCGCCATTCCGGCTTGGGAATTAAACGCTCGCAAAAACTCTTCATCGGAAGCGGTGAAAGTGCCTTGATTTTTATTAATTAGCTGAGTTACCCCGATCAGCTCACCTTTAGCATTATGCACCGGCATACACAGGACAGTCCGAGTGCGGTATCCGGTTTGCTGGTCTGTAGATGGGTCAAAGCGGGGATCGTCGTAAGCATCTGTAATATTTAGGGGTTGACCGGTCGAAGCCACGTAACCTGCAATTCCTTTATTGGCAGGAATGCGAATTTCGACGATGGTTTTACCGTCGGCTTTGGCGACTTTTGTCCAGAGTTCGTTGGTTTCCCGATTTAATAAAAATAGCGTGCTGCGATCGGCCTGCATCAAGTCGCGAGCTTGATCCATGACTGCGCGCAAAGTTGTTTCCAAGTCAAGACTTTGACCTAAAGTCGTGGTGGCTCTCAAAAGCGCGGCCACTCCTCGCTGATTGCGGGCGACAACGTAGAAAGACTGACAGCTTTCGAGAATAATCCCGATCGAATCTGCAAAAGTCTGAAACTGCTGTTCGTCTTCCTCGGTAAAGGGGGCATTGCCAGCTTTATTTAACAGTCTGACCACCGCTACGGGTTCGTTTTGGCTCTTGCTGCTAAAAATCGGCATACAGAGGATGGTCTCGATTTGATACCCCGGCGGTTCGTCTACTTCGGAATTAAAATGCTCGTGCGATCGAGCTTCTGTGACATTTATCGATTTTCCGGTAGTTGCTACGTAGCCTAAAATACCTGCATCCATAGGCAAGCGAACTTCTACATCTTCGCCCGTGAGCGCGTGGGCTGTTTTGTGCCAAAGTTGATTTTTGCTGGAGTCAACCAAAAAAATTGTTGTCCGGTCTGCTTGCAGAATCTGACCAATTTTGACAGTGAAGGCATCTAAAAGTTGCTCTAAGAGAGTTTCGAGTGCGTCATTGTTAATCAGGTCCATCGCCCGGATGAATTGCTGAAATTCTGCCGTGATAAAGTCCAGCAAGCACACTAATTCAGGAACTGGCAGGCTCTTAACACGGGAGGTTAATGCCCCCATAAAATTGACTTGAGTCAGTGTAGCCAGAACGCTACCAGCATTGGAGAATGTCATGATTAAGTGCTTGCTCAGAGGGGTAGACAGACCTGCTGGTCGATCGGTGCTAGATTCTGCGGCGGTGCCAACTTTTAAGTTGTTTGCTCCAAAAGCCTGCACTTGCTTGTAGCTTGTTCGGGATCGTGAGTTTATTTTTTGGCCGCAACTTCAGTTGGCTTTTTAGATATGCTCGATCGATCGTTTTTTTTACAACATCGATACCAATTTGGGTTCGTGAATTAAAGCTGAACTTGAGTGAGGAACACTGCCAGCTTCAAAATTAACTTGCAGGCTGGTGCGATCGAGCGCGGGCAATGTAGATTTGACGCTATGTAAGGGGGCTGCTACGCAATCTGACTGCTTTAGCGCCTTCGGCTACCGTATCCGGTCTGCTGAATGGCGGTATTTTGTCACGGGCGAAGCATTCCAAATGCTACTCATAGTTTAATGGTAAACGCAACAACACGATAGCTACAGCAATCCCAGCCGCCAAAAATTTCGATTCGATCGATCTTGGAGAAAGCGGGTTTTCGCGCGCCAACGGACGATCGGGCTGTCGGTAGCAAAAAGCACAACAGCTTCTAACAGAGGACTCCGATCGCGTCCGGTGGATTAATCGCAATAAATCAGGTTCGCACGGGCGAATCGGCTCGATCGAGAAACCTGGTTTTTAGCATCACCAGCTTTGACTGCAAAATTCACGCAGCAGAAGGCATCGACTGGGCAAATACCACCGATTGATAGTAGCGCCGCAGTTGTGCCGTAGCAGCGCCCCAACCCCAGCGTTCAGCTTCAGAGCGAGCGTTTTGGCGCAGGGTTTCCCGTTCTTCGGGATTGGCAAACAGGCGCTTTGTAGCAGCCAGAGCTCCTGCTTCATCAGCCGGGTCAAATAAATAGCCGTTAACCCCGTCGGTAACGATATCGGGAATTCCGCCGCTGCGCGCCGCCACTACGGGCGTTCCTGCAGCCATAGCTTCTAGGAGCACCAAGCCTAGGGTTTCGGTGCGGGAGGGAAAAATGAAGGCATCGGCAGATGCGTAAGCAGAAGCTAGTTCTTGCCCCTTGAGGTAGCCGACAAAATTAGTGGGGGTGTCAGCAAAATATTGTTCGAGGGTTTGTCGGTGCGGCCCGTCTCCCACGAGGGCGAGGCGGGCACCGGGAATCGCGGCGAGGACTGGTTTAATCGACTCGATTTCTTTTTCGGCACCGAGGCGGCCGACGTAGAGTAGTAAGGGGCTGTCTGGGTGATTTTCAGACAAGCGCGATCGCATTTCTGGACTTGCCAATTCGGGGACAAACATTTCGGTATCAACGCCCCGCTGCCACAAGTCTACCCGATCGATCCCGTGATTTCTGAGTTCCTCCACCATTGCTGTAGAAGTGCACAGATTTAATTGGGCTTGATTGTGAGCACCTTTAAGCAATTCCCACAGCAAAGGTTCGAGCATTCCAAAACCGTAGTGGTGCAAATATTTAGGTAAATGCGTGTGGTAAGAAGCCAAAATCGGAATATTAAACTTTTTGCCGTAATATATGCCGCCCAACCCCAAAATAGCGGGATTGACAACATGAATAATATCCGGTTTAAACTGCTCTAATTCGCGACCGACAGCCGGAGAAGGAAGTGCCATTTTCAACTCCGGGTACATCGGCAAAGGCAAACCCTCCACACCGTAAACCCGAGCGCCTTTGTACTCTTTTATCCCGTAATCTGGAGAAAATATCAAAACTTGTTCGCCCGATCGCTGCAAATGATCTACAGTGTGAATCAGGCGCGTGACAATGCCGTCTATTTTCGGCAGGAAAGTTTCAGTGAACAGAGCAATTTTCATAAAACGAAGGAAGAAGGAAGAGGGAAGAAGGAAGAAGGAAGAGGGAAGAAGTCCAACGTCATCAGTCATTAGTCCAACGTCATCAGTGCTGTCGCCCCGAGCTTTCCGTACAACGTCATCAGGAAGAAGTCAAGCGTGAAGAAGGAAGAAAGCTGTAGTTATATAGGTTCTCATAAAGATCGGGTATGCCAAATTCTGCGACTATTCAGTAGGGAGAACACACACAATAGCGAGGGTCTTTACCAGATAGAAACCTCGGAAAGCTTATAGAAACTATCGATTACCAATTCCCGATCGCCCATTACCAGACATACCTCATTTTTTTGACAAAGGCTATATTCTTTATATATTGTTTAGGAAATCGATATTCCCAGTCTTTGGCAAACATCGGGGTCGGTAACAGGATACACTGTCTCGCGGGGAACAAGTAATTCCGAGCGATCGGCTTTTGTATTGTAGTGAGACTGTTGCTGGACGAATTCGGAAATATCCCGAATATTCACAATCCAATCTCGCGCGTAATTAGCTAAAACACTGCCGCGCAAACCCAGTTGAATTGCCCGCCGTTCTAGTTTTGCTCCGCTTGGATGACGATCCGGGTCCCATTGCAGCCGTACAGCAGAACTTTTAACAGCTTGTTGCCATTCTTTTTCGCTTCCGTACACTGCTGGAACGAACTTAGAACCAACGGCAGATGCTAAAATTTCATCAAAGGCAGAACGTTTTAGCCAAACAGCCAGAATTACTTCTTGTCCGGGTTTTGTTCCCCATCCCGATCGATACATCATCCAGAGAAAGTTCGGCTTAATCCAACTCATGCGGTTCAGACTGAATTCACCGCCAAAATAACCGTGTTTTGCAGCAAAAAGACCGATCGCCGGACGGTAAGCTTGGTAAACTACAACAGTATTATCGTCAAATTGCGCCAGAATGTGACGGCCTGTTTTCGGCAATTTACTCGCTTGATTTAAATAGGATTCTGTTAGCAGCTTCATCACCAGTAATTACGAGATATAATTTTTAAATTAACCGCAGAGGACACAGAGGACACAGAGCAACAGAGCCAAAGATAGAGGGAAATCCATTCATAACTTGTAAACCCTTCTCTTCCCTTCTTTTCTCTTCCTTAGCGCCCTTTGCGCCTTCGCGGTTCGTTAAAAAAACTCTCTCCCGCAACTAGAAACCCAAACTTACCTGTGCCAAGAAACCTTCGGCAAAATCTGGTTCTTATCGACACGGTGCTGATATTTTGTAGCAAAATTCAACAGAGAATCGAGCAGGGAATCTGAGAGATAGTGCGGCTGCAAGCCTAGTTCTAGCAAACTGGTGTTTTTAGCATTGAAATAATGTTCTTCTTTCTCGACTCTGGGGTTTGCGATGTTGTTGATTTCTACTTTTAATCCCATTGCCGTGCCTGCTTTTTGCACCAACAAGGCTAAGTCGCCGACGCTGAATTGTTCGGTGAATTGGTTGAAGACGCGGAATTCTCCGGCGGCGGCGGGGTTGGCGATTGCTAATTCCACGCAGCGCACTGTATCCCGAATGTCTAGGAAGGTGCGGGTTTGTCCGCCGGTGCCGTAAACTGTCAGGGGATGACCGATCGCAGCTTGGATGCAAAATCTGTTCAATGCCGTACCGAATACTCCGTCGTAGTCCAAACGGTTGATTAACAGTTCGTCCATGCCGGTTTCTTCTGTGAGCACGCCGTAGACTACGCCCTGATTTAAGTCGGTGGCTCTTAAACCCCAGATTTTGCAGGCAAAATGGATGTTGTGGGAGTCGTGGACTTTTGACAGGTGGTAGAAACTGCCCGGTTGTTTGGGATAGGGTAGTGTATCTTTGCGGCCGTTGTGCTCGATCGTAATGTAGCCTTCTTCAATGTCAATATTCGGGGTGCCGTATTCGCCCATTGTCCCCAGTTTCACTAGGTGACAGTCGGGGAAGTCTTCGCGGATGGCGTACAGCAGGTTGAGTGTCCCGACGACGTTATTGACTTGGGTGAGGACTGCGTGTTCGCGATCGATCATCGAGAAAGGTGCCGAACGCTGTTCGCCAAAATGGACTACAGCCTCTGGTGCAAATTTTCTCATGCTTTTGCTGAGAAAATCGTAGTTGGTGATGTCACCGACGAACAAGTCGATCGACTTACCCGTTAAATCTTGCCATCGCTGGAGTCGTTGCTGAATCGGCGCGATAGGAGTGAGGGTGTCGCTGCACAGTTCCAGATCCCAGTGCCGCCGCACGAAGCTGTCGAGGATGCCAACTTCGTGACCTTTTTGAGAAAGGTAGAGTGCGGTTGCCCAACCGCAATAGCCATCGCCACCAATAACCAGGACTTTCATTAAAATAATGGGTAGAAACCCCGTGCTTTTAGCACGGCTTTACATCAATTTAAATCCCCTCGCGGGGTGGAGGGGCATGGTTGCCCCTCCGATGAGGTATGGTTGCCTCAAACTCCCATTTCTGGGGTAAAGTTAGCTTGTCGGTCAAGGTTTTAAGAGCTTTTTAGACTTGCAGCACTGTTTCTGTTACCTGGAAACTGTTTAACTGCAAATGACAGAGCGGAAAACTAGCTACGCATTCTCCGGTGTCGTGACTCAAAAAACGCAGTCAGTTAAGACTTAGGCCCGTCAAGACGGCTTTTGAGATTTCTCTTCCAAGCCTCACGCCGTCAGGGCTGAGGTTCCTGACAAATCAACGGTGAATCTTGCTTGCCAATACTGGGTTAATGTACCAGGTAATGGTGCATTGTGAACCTTTAATCGAGCGCGATCGCCCAAAACATACTCTGTTTTTCGGCATTAAACCTGAATTTCGTCGGCGAAACTGGCGCGCCTGGTGAATTCAAAGGGGCCCGCGAGGGCTCCCCAGACGTGGGCGTCGGTTTCTGGGTCGCGCCCGCGATCGTGACTGATAAACTTGTCTTGGTCGATCTCGAATTCGCTATCTAGATAGGTGTTTTTGCCGTTTCTGACCACAGCGCACCCTTTTCCGGGTTCGACAACGCCCTTGAAGCTGCTGCCCGTCCAGTGGGTCAGAAAGGTGCAGCCGGGGAGCAGTTTGAGTTGTGCTGTTTTGATTTCTTGCAACCGTTGGGGTTCGCGGGATGCGCCGTAGAATTGTGCTTCATTTTCGATCGCATAATTTTCGATGTCGATGCGATCGTCCGCCGGGACTAATTTTAACACTCGCACTCGGTACGGAGAGTTGATCTCGATGTCGTAGGCTTGTTCTAGATAAAGACTTACTCCGTCCAATATCTCCACGGGTAATGGTCTCATACAGACGCGGATGTGCGCGAAAAAAGGCGGATTTTCAAAGGCTTGGGCTTGATTGCTGAAGTCGGCCGCCATCCAGCGGGCGAGGGTGACTATATCGGTGGAATGAGACATATCTATTTTAGATTTGGGATTTTAGATTTTGGATTGGGGGGAGTAGAAGTTATTTTAGATTAAAGCGAGAGCGATCGATTAGCGATTTTAAATTTTAGATACTTCGGCTTGCTGCGGCTACGTTCAACACAAGTCGCGATCGTACAAGTTTTAGATTTTGGATTGGGGGAGTAGAAGTTATTTTAGATTAAAGCGAGAGCGATCGATTAACTATTTTAAAAACTTCAGCTTGCTTCGGTTTGCTTCGACTTCGCAGGCTCACAAGTCTCTCACTAAAAGGCGTGACTGTACAAGTTGGATATTTTAGATTGAGATAAATATAAGTTATTTGAGATTAAAGCGAGAGCAATCAATAGATAATTTTGCTCTCCCACTTATTGACAAAGTTAAGTCTATGGATTTCTATTTTTCAGGAGGTCTTAATCAATCAGCAAATCAATGAAACACAAGACTTGAGTTGTATAAATTTAGATATAACTTTGAACCGCAGGTTTCCCGCGTACAGACACAGATGGGCGCAGATAATTTAATAAATATTTGAAAGCGATTGAGTACAAATCGAGTCTAAAATATAATAAAACTTACCCACGGCTGTCATCACCTGTGTGTTTTTTCCGAAATACTTTTGGGGATCATCTGTAGTTTTGCATTTGTAGTGCTGTGTTGCGATCGACTCTTGGATAGCTGTGCTGTGCGAGATAGCACTCGAAAAAAAATGCTTTGCGATAGAAATGAGATGCTCCCTACTCTCGTTAAAGGCTACTTCAACGACAAAAATCCGGTTTTTTAGGTATTGATGCGTAAGTCATATACAATATCGAGAGCCACTCAATTTTTTTTCCAGTTTGCTTGCGATGCTTTGATTGCCAATGTTACACATAGAACTATTCGGTTCGCTAATTTTGCTAATTTCACCAAGCTTCGCAGATGTTTTCTCATTAACATAGCTCCGCTCTCATTAACAGCTCTGTGGCAGATAAATATCAATTGCATTTAGAGCAATTATCAAAAAAAGTGAATTGTAATAGCGACATACATCGATTATCAATTACCAAATAAACCAATATCTTTTGCTTTAAAAAGAAGTAGCATAGGCTTTTTTGTAAGGAAAATTTAAATTGATGAACGTAGATTTTTTATTTTTAATTTCATTGTTGTTGATTGCGTTGGGAGCAGGATTTATGCTCTTGTCAATCATCAAAACTCAAAAAATCTTAGATTTACTAAAAGAACACAGTGGCTATCTAGCTTGGAAGATACTGCGGTTTTTGATGGTGTTTTTTCTACTGGGATATTGTCTAGCTTTATTCTTACTTATTAATCAACAGTGGCAATTCCTTCCTATTTTGATTGGCTTAGTATTTTGCCTGGGTTCACTATTTGTTCTCCTTAATGTTAATATCTATCATTACACGTTCCAGCAATTATTAGCAACACGAGTTACTCAAGAGGTTTACCGTCGCGCTCAAATCGCAACAGAGACTACCTTAGTTGAGCTAAAAAAAACCCAAGCAAAGCTGATTCACAGCGAGAAAATGTCCAGTCTCGGACAAATAGTGGCAGGTATAGCCCACGAAATTAACAATCCCATTGGTTTTATTCACGGCAACCTTAGACATATCGAGGAACATACTCAAGTAATACTGCATCTGATACAGCTTTATCATAAATACTTACCACACCCTCCTACTGAAATTAAAACTGAACTAGAGGCGGTGGATTTTGATTTTGTGAAAAAAGATATTACCAAAATATTACAGTCTATGAATGTCGGCACTACCCGAATCAAAAATATTGTATTGTCGTTGCGTAACTTTTCTCGTTTAGATCAAGCTGAGTTTAAAAAAGTCGATATTCACGAAGGAATTGATAGCAGTCTGCTAATTTTAAGTCATCGCTTGAATGCTACTTCTACCCGCCCGCAAATTTCAGTTGTCAAAAACTATGAAGCGCTGCCAAAAGTTGAGTGCTGTGCGGGACAATTGAACCAAGCATTTATGAATATTATCGCTAACGCTATTGATGCAATTGATGAAAGAAGCGATGGAGAAAATACTAATCAACTTGAAACAAAGGTAGGTCAGATTGCTATTCGGACCTCTGTAGTTGATGGATTTATTCAAATTGCGATCGCCGATAATGGATGTGGCATACCAAAATCGATTCAAGGGAAAATATTCAATCCATTTTTCACTACAAAGGAAATCGGTAAAGGTACAGGAATGGGACTATCTATTAGCTATCACATTATTTGCGACAACCATCACGGTGAGCTAAATTGTTCCTCAATTCCCGGAAAATTAACGGAGTTTACAATTTTGATTCCTATAAAAATGTGAGGGTTGGTATGCCGTAATATAGCCTTTTTCAAAAAGGTGAGGAGTTGAAATTATAGATGTTTAGGTTTCGCTGAGTACGATTTATAGGTTCTTCGACTTTGTTCGCGAAGCCGAAAAATTTAAAAGTTGTACAGCGAAGCCGAAGCATATAGAACCCATTTGACATCTATTCTGCGTAAATCTTAGAAACCGGGTTTCTCTCGGTATTTCTCGTCACCAAACCCAAAAACTCCAAGAATACCCGGTTTCTCGCCATGAGCGTAAATCTCAGAAACGGAATTTCTCTCGGTATTTCTCGCCACCAAACCCAAAAACTCAAAGATGTCAAATGGGTTCTATATAATCTTTTTGAGCAAGGTTATATGTTAAATTTCTTGTCGAATTGCGCGATCGACTGAAGTATTGGCGGGCTAAATCTAGAGGAAAAGTTCAAGATTTTTTGCACGAATACTTCGTCCGATCGCACATTTTACCAGAAATTTAATGTTCTGGTTTTTACATCGAAGTTAGTAAATTAGATGAGTTTGACAGCCCGCAGACCAAACATGAGCACTGTGGCCAAGCCGACCATGCCGCCGAAAATCCCAAAATAAGCTATTGCTCCGGTAAGACTCATTGCAATTTCTCCCAAACAATCAATAAGAAGACATACACTAAGAACTATAATCTATAATCTAATATCTAAAATCAATAAATATGCACTCAGTGATAAAAGTTGACTTGGGGCCGCAATCTTACAATGTTTGCGTGCGATCGGGCGGTTTAGACGAACTCGGCAGTCGGATGGGCGAGATAAATTTGGGTAAAAAAGTGCTGCTGGTCTCGAATCAGTCGATTTTTCGGCATTACGGGGAAAGAGCAACAGCGGCCCTCGAATCTGCAGGTCTGGAAGTTAGTAGCTGCATCTTACCACCGGGAGAACAGTACAAAACTTTAAATTCGATCCAGAAGATTTACGGTGCGGCTTTGGCCAATCGCTTGGAACGTTCTTCGACAATGGTGGCTTTGGGCGGCGGGGTAGTTGGGGATATGACGGGTTTTGCTGCGGCGACTTGGCTGCGGGGAATTAATGTGGTGCAGGTTCCGACTTCGCTGCTGGCGATGGTTGATGCTTCTATTGGCGGGAAAACGGGGGTAAATCATCCTTTGGGGAAGAATTTAATCGGGGCTTTTCACCAGCCGCGTTTGGTTTTGATTGACCCGGATGTGCTCAAAACTCTGCCGGCGCGGGAGTTTCGTTCGGCGATGGCGGAAGTGATTAAGTACGGGGTGATTTGGGATGCGGAACTTTTCGCGAAGTTGGAGAATTGCAAGCGTTTGGATCAAATGCGCTATGTGAAGGCGGATTTGTTGGCGGAAATTTTGAGCAGGTCTTGTCAAGCTAAGGCTGATGTGGTCAGCAAGGACGAGAAGGAGTCGGGTTTGCGGGCGATTTTGAATTACGGTCACACGATCGGTCATGCTGTGGAAAGTTTGACTAATTACAAGGTCATCAATCACGGGGAAGGTGTGGCAATTGGCATGGCTGCGTCTAGCCGGTTGGCTGTGGAGTTGGGTATGTGGGACGCTGAGTGCGATCGCCGCCAGTCTGCTTTGATTGAAAAAGCGGGTTTACCTGCCAAGTTGCCTGCTGGTGTGGATGTTGAGGAGATTTTGAATACTTTGCAACTGGATAAGAAGGTGCAGGATGGTAAGGTGCGGTTTGTGCTGCCGGTGCGTTTGGGCGAGGCTGCTGTGAGCGATCGGGTGGACGGAGATGTAATTTTACAAGTTTTGAGGGAAATGCTTTAAGAAGTCATTAGTCATTAGTCAGCAGTCATTAGTCAGCAGTCATTAGTCAGTAGTTAGGGCGGGCTGAATAAGTTGTCGTGCCAAATTAATTACACGAGATTTCGCGTGAAAGCCTTACCTAGCAAGGAGTCTTTATGTAATTAATTTTGTGTAGTTACTTAAGTCGGAGAAACCTCAAGATCGATCGCACATTCAATCCGCCGACGATCATAATTAAGATTGGTTCGACAGTTTTGAATCCAAGTTTTCAGAGTCACAAAACTTACATTCAAAACTATCGAACCGGGTTAATTCCAGGTAGATCGGACAAGGTACGGTTTTAGGAACCGCTCGACTGCGAATTCATTTCTTCCAAAATTCGATCGACTTTAGTAGCCGCTTGAGTTCTGCCCTGCTTGATAAATAACTCCTTAGCTTTTTTGAGACTGGCTACTGCTTCCGCTTGCTTTTCCTTGTCTCCTTGCTGGTACAAACCGACTCCTAAATTGTTTAAAGCATCGGGATATCGATCGTTAATTTTAACCGCTTGTCTCCACTGCAAAATTGCCTCTGGCAACTGCCCTTGACTTGCCATCGCCACGCCTAAATCGTTGTAAGCTTTGGCGTGCTGCGGGTTGACTTCAACTGCTTTTTGGAATTGGACGATCGCATCGCTCATTTTACCTTGCCCGGAAAGCAGATTTCCCAGCTTATAATAAGTATCAGCTTGTTTCGGATAGCGAGCGATTATTTGTCGGTACAAAACTTCGGCATTGACCAGATTTCCTTGACCGTAGAGGTCGTTGGCAGTTCTCAAAGCCACCGTGTAGCCTTTACCTACAACTTGGCACTTTTTCTCGGAATTGCCTTGCTGCTTGCAAATCCTGAGTTCGTCTCCCTTCATTTCGTAGGATATAACTTCGCGCACGGCAGGCCCCCGGCGCGGTGGCTGCGAGTTCTGCGACTGCAAGTTTTGCGAGAGTTGCAGGGCGATTGGTTCAGCTTGTACCGGTTGGGCCACTGCAATGTGGCAGATTCCTGCACCCGCCAAAATGCTTGGGGCGATCCACTTCAAAGGTTTGAACAAGCGAAACTCTCGATCGTTTTTCATTTTTGTGGAAATGTGTTTTTGATATCCTGCGGTCAAATCGGGTACGTTAAGTCCGGCAGATTAAGTCGGAAGCAATACGAGTAACTGTTAGGACTTATTAACAGTCGTGATATTTTAGCACTGTGCGGCTGATTTTGAGTTAAATTAGATTATATTTCCGATCGATTCTCAGTCAACCTTAGCAGGAAAGTAGAAATGGGGCCGTCTATTCTCACCATGCTCGTTACGCTCATCCTCGGCTACACTCTTAACTCAAGCGTCAAAATAATCAGCGGCGGGGATCAAGCTTTAGTCGAACGTTTGGGTCAATACAAGCGAACCCTCCAGCCCGGATTCCACTTTATCAGTCCTTTGGTCGAAAAAGTAGTCTGCGTGGACACAACCCGCGAACGAGTTTTAGATATTAAACCTCAGTCAGCAATCACGGGAGATAATGTGGCCCTTGAAGTCGATGCCGTTGTGTATTGGCGGGTTGTGAATTTGCAGAAAGCTTATTATGGAATCGATCAAATTGAAAATGCGATCGCCAACTTAGTTTTAACTACGTTTCGCGCCGAAATTGGTCGATTACCCATGCAAGACATCTTGGGTTCCCGAGATGACATGAATAAAAAGTTACTCAAGAAGTTGGACGAAGCTACCGAAACTTGGGGCGTTAAAGTAATTCGCGTAGAAATTCAAAGCATTACACCTCCAAAAAGGGTGCAAGAAGCTATGGAATTGGAGCGGGCTACCAAGAGCGAATGGCAAGCAATGGTCAATAAGGCGATCGGCACTAAAGAGTATATGAGACTTTTAGTTGAAGCTTTAGACTCCCATCCCAATAGCAAGCAAGTTTTGAATTACTTAGTAACCGAAAAATACTTGGACGCTCAACAAAAACTCGGCGAAAGCGACAACGCCAAAATTTTGTTTATGGATCCGAGAAACATGACAGAAGCTCTTAACGAATTGATGGGTTCTATGCCCGATATCCCCAGGGAAGTTAACGGCGGGGATCTCAGAGTTATCGATACTCAAACCGCTCAAGATTGATTTCTGAAGATAGCGTCGGCCACCAGACAAACATCGTGCATTTCTCTGACATCGTGAACTCGCAAGATATCTGCCAAATTTGCGATCGCACCTGTACAAGCCGCCGCTGTCCCCCAAATTCTTTGTTTAGCTTCCGGCTGCTGCAAAATCTGACCGATGAAGCTTTTGCGCGATACTCCGACTAAAATGGGACAGTCCAAAAAACTAAATTTTGGCAACTGTTGCAAAATTTCTAAGCTTTGACTAGAAGTCTTAGCAAACCCAATACCGGGATCGATAATGATTTGAGATTTGTCAATTCCCGCAGCAACTGCTGCAGCAATTCGATACTCTAAAAATTCCCCAATTTCCGCTATTAAATCCTGATAGTCAGTTAGTTTTTGCATTGTCTGGGGAGTTCCTCGAATGTGCATCAAAATTATCGGCACTTTCAACTGAGCAACGGTTGACAGCATTTCCGAGTCAAAAGTTGCTCCCGAAATATCGTTGACAATATCAGCCCCGGCCTCAACAGCAGCCCGAGCAACCAGCGCTCTGGTAGTATCTACCGAAATCGGAACTGACCCAAAAACATCGGTTTTTTCTCGCAGTATTTGTACGAGAGGTATCACGCGATCGAGTTCCTCTGAAGAGGATATTTCTGCAGCACCGGCCCGCGTAGATTGACCGCCAATATCAATAATATCTACGCCAGATTTTACCATATTTTCAGCTTGCGCTAAAGCAGATTCTATGGTAAAAAAATCGCCACCATCGCTAAAACTGTCAGGGGTAATATTCAAAACACCCATTAAATAAGTGCGTTTTCCCCACTCGAAAGCTTTATTTCTAATAATAATTTTGGCTGAGTTAGGTGTCATGGCGAGTGAGATTAAGGAATTTTTTCCCATCGGAATACTGCTATATCTGGTACGATCGCCATACCGCCAAAAGTGCAGCGCAATTCGGGAAAAGCCTTAGCAATTTTGCGAGTTGGCGCTACTCGATCGATAGTCTCGCAGAGTGCGCCTCGAAGTATGCTATGTTCGCCTTGAGGCATGGGTTTCTGAAGGATTTGTCCCTCAATAAATTCTGATGCTGGTTCAGTTTCAGGAAGTTTGAGGAACTCTTCTAAAGCGGGTTTGGGTTGCACGATCGCATTCATGGAACAATTCTCTCGATCGGAGAAATACTCAAAGGCACATGACAATTATAGGCGATCGCTCGAACGTCGTATTATTGATCGTCCTCAAATAAGTCCAGCCGTTGACATCAAGGGAATTGAAAGAAGCTGGTAGCCCAAAAGGTGGTTAGTTGCCCCATCATCAACTGGGTACTGGAAGATTTTGGGGTAACTCGTAAAGATTGCCATTTCTCAACATCAAAACGCCTCAGACAACCACCAATTAGCAATTACCAATTAGCACATACTAATTATTTATAATTGACAATTCGAGCAAAGCTCGCAGCTTCCAAACTCGCACCGCCTACCAAAACTCCGTCAATCTCAGGCATCGCCATAACTTCATCAATATTCTCACCTTTGACAGAGCCGCCGTACTGAATCGGCACGTCAGGATTAGTCAATTTAGAGCGAATCAAACCAATAACTCGGTTAGCTTCCTTGGTTTCGCAAGTATCGCCAGTGCCGATCGCCCAAATCGGTTCGTAAGCTATTACTAAGTTATTTTGGTCAACACCAACCAAATCCTCAGCCAACTGAGAGAAAATATGAGCTTCTGTTTCCCCTAAATCCCGCTGCTGCTTCGTCTCTCCCACGCAGAGAATTGGAATTAAGCCGTATTTCTGAGCAGCTTTCAGCCGCAAATTCACCGTTTTGTCAGTTTCCCCAAAATATTGACGGCGCTCGCTGTGGCCGACGATGACGTAGCGAACCCCAATTTCTGCCAACATTAGCCCGGAAATTTCGCCAGTAAAAGCTCCCGACTCTTCCCAGTGAACATTCTGAGCACCGAGTCTGATGCGGCTGCCGTGAAGGTTTTTCGAGAGGGCGCTCAAATCTGTAAAAGGAACGCAAAGCACGACTTCCCGTTCCTCTGGGGTTTCCGTCAAGCAGGACATGAATCCTTGAAGAAACTCTAGGGATTCTGCCCTAGTTTTGTACATTTTCCAGTTGCCAGCTATAACAATTTTACGCACTACTTTTTTAAATCCTTGTCCTTACAACGCAATATATAGTCTAAAGCTTTAGGGTACATTTCGATCCCTTATTGCCCAAACTCGATGCGAGCTTGCTCAACTAAGTCAACTGTGACTACATCGGTTTCGGCGGTGCGGGCCAATTGCTCGATGCGGACGCGGGCTTGTCCCCGGACAAAATAGGGAATATTTTTCAGCTTAGCCTTGGCTTGGGGCGTCCATTTTAAATCGTCTGAGAATTCGGAATCTGGCATGGCGTATGGGTCGATCGATTGCAAGCGCTCAGTTTGCTATTTTGAAAACAGCCTGTATGACTGAATTTACCATGTTCAGGCGCGGGCGATCGAACTGGGCTTGACTCGGCGGTTAAAACCGAGACTCTACATCAACAAAGCTAATCGTAGTCAGGGGGCCCGAATCCTTGAGTAGGCGACGAAAATATTCAGCCCCCTGACGCACCCTACAATAACTGCCCAAAAGAAATAGCCGCCACAAAGACGATGATTGGGGAGTGAGCGGTATGTGCTTGTTAAGCAAGACAACAAATCGATGGAGCCACCGAGAGGTTATCTTTGAGAATCAGAAGTTTCTGCTGCGGCTCGTCTCAACCGTTAGACAGCCAGATTCCCTGTTAAACTATAAGAAAGACTGTCTCAGTTGAGACCTCCTTAATAATGTCTGAGAAAAGTTTGTTATATGAAATTACTCACTGCCCTCATGCACGGAAATGTCTAGAAGATCCTTCTACAGAAAATCCCTGCCGTGACATAGTTAATTCTCAAAAATCCCTCGATTTAGACAAGTTTCAAATACCTGAACCTTGGAGTGGGCAGATCGAGCAAGCGCCTATTCTTTTTTTGAGTTCAAATCCATCAATTGGTTCTGATGAAGTCTACCCCACTTGGTGTTGGTCAGATAACGATATAAACAATTACTTTAGTTATCGTTTTGGAGGAGGGCAAAAGGACTGGATTATCAATGGTAAATCCTTGCTGAAGGATGGGACATATAGCCATGCTGTTAAGTTTTGGGCAGCAGTCCGTCAACGTGCGATTGAATTATTGCAACGGGATGTTAATCCAGGAATTGATTATGCTCTCACCGAAATAGTACATTGCAAATCTCATTCTGAAATTGGCGTAGAACAAGCTCAGGATCAATGCGTAAAAGCCTATTTATTGAGGACTTTAGAACTATCAAGAGCAAAAGTCATTGTGGTTCTAGGATCTCCTGCGCGCCAAGCGATCCAAAGTCAATTCAATATTTCCTCAACAGTTTCGATATCCGAGTCCATTAAAATCGGGGACTATGAAAGATTTTTTGCTTTTCTTCCACATCCAAATGCGCGCAGGTATCGCTCTTTTCTTAGGTGTTTACAGGATGATGAACTTGAAAGTCTACGTGCTTCTTTGCGATAGCATCAAATCATAGGGAGAGACACGGGCAGTCGCACAAGCCCATCTACACCAAGCGTCGTAAGTCTATCGGTGAAGTAATGCTGTAGAAAACAGCGATCGCTAAACCTATTGATATTACTCGTTAAGCAATCTTTGCCACAATACCCTCACTTCTTCCTGATCCAACTCAATCCCCAATGAATATAGAACAAGTAGATGCACCCTGATGACAACCTTCGGCTTTAAGCTGAAGGTTTTTTATTATATCACCAACTCTTCAAAGTGATTCAAACATTGCTGAAAAATCTGGTAACGCCGCACACTCTTCCTCAAATGCTTCCGCATCCCCCACATCTTCAACCTCGTATTGCATAATGCGGCCAGGGGACTGTTAGCTAACCGTAGGGTGCGTCAGGGGGCCCGAATCCTTGAGTAGGCGACGAAAACATTCAGCCCCCTGACGCACCCTACAATAACTCGGGGAGGACAACACTAATGACTGATGACTGATGACTAATGACTAATGACTGATGACGGCTGATTAATCGGAATCTCGATCGCAAACTCAGTACCTTTGCCCAATTGAGAACTACACTTAAAAAGACCGCCGTGTTTCTCTACCACAATTTGGTAACTAATTGACAGTCCCAATCCAGTACCTTTTCCCACCGACTTAGTGGTGAAAAAAGGATCAAATATGCGTTGTATCATAGATTCCGAAATTCCCGGGCCGTTGTCAGAAATCAGAATCACCGCACTAGGAACATTGCCATTAAGTTGACCCACAGCACTAGAGATTTTAATTTGAGGAGTCACAGATTTACCAGAAAGCAACTTTTCCGACTCCAAAGCATCGATCGCATTTCCGATAACATTCATAAACACCTGATTCAACTGTCCCGCATAACACTCAACCAGAGGCAAAGTGCCGTACTCTTTAACTAGCAAAATATTTTCACTGTCGGGATTAGACTTCAACCTGTGCTGCAAAATTAACAGCGTGCTGTCAATTCCCTCGTGAATATCAACCGCCTTCATTTGACTTTCGTCCAGACGAGAGAAATTTCTCAAAGACAGAACAATTTGACGGATGCGATCTGCTCCCACCTTCATCGACAATAGCAATTTTGGCAAATCTTCCAGCAGAAATTCCAAGTCAATTTCTTCGGTCAATTCAGCAATCTCAGGACTAGAATCTGGATATTGCTGCTGGTAAAGTTCCAGCAAAGTCAGCAAATTTTCAGTATAATCACTGGCGTGATTGAGATTTCCATAAATAAAATTAACGGGATTATTAATTTCGTGAGCAATGCCTGCCACAAGTTGCCCCAAACCCGACATTTTTTCAGTTTGAATCAATTGAGCTTGAGCTTGCTGTAAATCCTTTAAATTTTGAGCGATTTGTGCTGATTGTAGTCTCGTTTGATCCAGCAAATCGGCTTGTTGGATAGCTACACCTAACTGATTGGCAACTTGAGCTAAAAATTTAACTTCTGAACTTTCCCAGCAGCGCGGCCCAGAATGTTGATAAGCTGCCAGCAAGCCCCAAAGTTCCTGTCCCAAAAAAATTGGGGCGATCGCATAAGCCTTCACCTGAAATTGCTCTAAAATACCGACGACACACTCCGAGTGACAAGCTTGATAGATATCGTCAACGGCTAGAGTTTCATTATTGCGATACCTGCCGCCTCGGTGTTGCTGCAAATAAGTATCTTCCCAAACCGTATTGATATCTTCCCCTACCAATTTTTTCCAGCCATCCTTGACAAACTCAGCAACATATTCGCCGCCCCAATCAGGATTAAAGTGATAGACAGCCATTCTATCGACTTGCATAAACTGACAAAGTTCTTGGGTTGCAGTCTGAAAAATCTGGTTCATATCGAGAGATTCTCGAATCTTGGCCACAACTTCAAACAGTATTCGCTGTTGCTCGGCTGTCCTCTGGAGGTCGATCGTTTGCTGCCGCGTTTGAGCGAGCAAATCTGCTTGTTCTAATGCAACGCTCAACTGAGCTCCAACTTGCGTCACAAATTGGATTTCCGAAGTATTCCAATTGCGCGGGCTGTCGCATTGGTGCACGCACAGCAAACCCCAAAGTGCGCTGCCATTCATCATTGGCATAATTATTTGCGCCTTAATTTGAAATTGAGCTAAAAGAGCAGTGTGGCAGTCTGATAGTCCCGCATTTTCGATGTCTGGTAGCACTTGAATTTGTCCCTGACTGTATTTTTTTGCATACTTTTCGCTAAAAAAAGTATCGTAAACTTTCACATTGATTGCTGAATCAAAAGCTGGCAAAACAGCTTCGGTAATAAATTCGCCTTCATTAAAATTCAAATCAGGATCGAAGCGATAAATTCCAACTCTATCTGCATTTAAAATCCGCCGCAGTTCTGTCGTTGTCGTGCGAAAAATTTTATCTAAATCGAGAGATTGTCGAATCTTAGTAACCACCTCAAATAGTATCCGCTCCTGCTCGGCTGCCCGCTGCAAATTAACTGCTTGCTCCTGAGTTTGAGCGAGCAAATCTGCTTGTTCTAGGGCGATGCTGAGCTGAGCGGAAATTTGGGTAACAAACTGAATTTCCGAAGATTCCCAGTTGCGGGGAGCCGAACACTGGTGTACGCACAGCAACCCCCAAAGGTCGTTGCCTTTCATTACCGGTGCAACTAAAGTAGCTTTCACCTGAAATTGATCTAATATTTGCCGAAAACAATCTGGGAGTCCGACTTGTCTGATGTCGGGTAGTGCGTGAACTCGCCCCCGAGAGTAGAGCAGGGCGTATTTTTCTCCAAAGCAATGATCGTGTACTTTGACTGCCATTGCTGACAGAAAATCTGGCAAAACATCTTCGGCAACAAATTCGCCATCCTTAAATTCCGATGCAGGATCGAAGCTGTAAACCCCAACGCGATCGGCATTTAAAGCCCGTCGCACTTCCTGGGACATCGTGTTAAAAATCCTGTTCAAGTCTAGGGATTCCCGCATTTTTGCCACAACTTCAAACAGCACTTGCTGCTGTTGGGTCAATTGGTGCAGTTGATCGGTGCGCTCTTGAACTTGATTTTCTAAATTAACATTAAGTTCATCTATTTGTTGGTGAAGCTGTGAGTGGTTAATCGCCTGAGAAAAACTTCTGCCAAAAGTTTTTACTAATTCAATTTCTTCAAGATTCCATTGGCGAACTTGGGCGGTTTTTGACTCTTTCCACACTTCAAAAGATATCCGAGATTGGGCGAGCCGCCCGTCGGCATCCAACTGTCCGGCCCAGAGAGTTTCGGTGTCAAATTCTTCTCGAAAAATGCTCAAGTAACCGAATATTTGCTGGCTGGTTCTGAGCGGTACGATTAAAATGCTGCGAATTTTGGTCGATCGAAATGCAGGTTGCAGGCTTCTCAAAGTGCTAATTTTGTACAAGTCGGGAATTGCCCAAACTTGTTGTTCGCCGGATTTAAAATATTCGTGCCAGACGCTGTATTGCTCTACCTGCTGGTATTTTGCCGAAATTTGCATCCTCGGCCCGGAGCCACAAGTGTAGACTTTGAGTGTGGGAGTGGAATTGTTCGAGTCGGGCTCTAAACTGGTGATTTTGCTGTCGAAAATGCACAGCCTGCCGCCGGCTCCGGCTAGTGCAGCTACACATTCTGCCAAAGCGGCTTGCAGTTCCATCGCGGGGTGGGAGTACAGGGCTGCGGTGACGCGGTTCACGGCAGCTTCCCGCTGAGCTTTGGCTTGGGCGAGGGCGAGGAGGGTTGATTGGGCTATGGCTACGCCGAGCTGATCTGCCACCATCTGAACGCCTTGCAGTTCGTCTTCTGCGACACTCCGGGATTCGGAGTGGTGAGATACCAACAACCCCCAGAATTCTGCGCCGTGAAAAATTGGTACTGCCAAGGAAGCCTTGACGCCGAGTGCGCTCAAGTATTCGGCGTGGCAGGGGTCGATCGCCCGAAAGCGCACTGCGTCGGGCAGCAGTTGACCGGAAACCGGGTCGCGGCGGGGACTTTGGCCGAGCAGCCCGGAATCGATATCGGCGATCGATCGCACTTGTAGTTGCGCGAACAGTTGGCGGGCGTCAGGGGGAATATCGTCTGCTGGAAAATGCAATCCTAATAAAGATGGCAAGCGGTTGCCGTTAATTGATTCGGCAATCACTTCACCGCTGCCGTCGCTATGAAATTTGTAGATTTTAACTCTGTCTGTTCCCAAGAAGGATTGAACTTCTGCTGCTGTGGCACCGAGAATTTCTGGCAGTTCTAGAGAGTGGCGAATGCGGTTGGCGATGCGATCGAGCAAATTTGCTCGATCGTAACTTACCTGGACATTTTCGATTTTTAATGAGTCCATTATTAATTTTTTGCTTTCCCAGCAATAAGAGTAAGTGGCTCAAAAGTTTTGTGCGTGTTTAAAAAATTGTCAAGCACAGTTATTTAATCAAAAAAAAATATGAATATCCTGAGAACAATCGTCGATTTGTTTTGTACCGCTAGCGAGCTGCCTTCAAACAGCAACTTCTGATGACTTTTTTCAATTTTGTGCGATTAAAACTTTTGTACCTTAATTAAATATAAACTTTGTAGACCCGGCCTTGCAAGCTCTTTACCCGAAAGCATGAAAAATGTCAAGTGTCAAGACTTGCATAATTATTTATAAAACGGTCGATCGACCGCAACGCCAATTTTTATGCGATACAGCGCCCTGAGAGTTAGGACGTTCTTGATTGCCCAAAGCCATGCAGTCTATTGCTTCTTTCTTGTTCCATCCATCGATCGGTTACATCCCGTACATTGCTCGCTGCCGAACTTTATTCTATTATGTTGACTCAAAAAAAAGCTCCCGCCCAAAGGCAGGAGCTTTTTTTTGACTAGACCATCAAATCAGCGTAAGCTCGATCAATTAGTCCAAGTCAGGCATAGACATCACAGCTTCATTTTCGCGATCGATACCTCTCTCAAAACCAGCAACAGCAGCGCGAGCGCGACCCGCGTGCCACAAGTGGCCGACCAAGAAGAAGAAACCCACCACGAAGTGGAAACAGGCCAACCAAGAACGAGGAGACGTGAAGTTAAACGAGTTAACTTCAGTTGCCACGCCGCCCACAGAGTTCAAAGAACCCAAAGGAGCGTGAGTCATGTATTCAGCAGCGCGGCGAGCTTGCCAAGGCTGAATATCGTTTTTGATTTTGTTCAAGTCCAAACCGTTAGTACCGCGCAGGGGTTCCAACCAAGGGCCTTGGAAATCCCAGAAACGCATCGTTTCACCGCCGAAAATGATTTCGCCAGTAGGAGAACGCATCAGATACTTACCCAGACCGGTAGGGCCTTGTGCAGAGCCGACGTTAGCACCCAAGCGTTGGTCGCGGATCAGGAAGGTCAAAGCTTGTGCTTGAGAAGCTTCCGGGCCCGTCGGGCCGTAAAATTCGCTAGGGTAAGCAGTGTTGTTGAACCAGACAAAGCAGGCAGCGATGAAACCCATGAGGGACAAAGCGCCCAAGCTGTAGGACAGGTAAGCTTCACCAGACCAGATTAAGGCACGGCGAGCCCAGCCGAAAGGCTTGGTCAAAATGTGCCAAACACCGCCACCGATACAAATCAAGCCGAGCCAGATGTGACCGCCGATGATGTCTTCCATGTTGTTGACGCTGACAATCCAGCCTTCGCCACCCCAAGGAGAGCGAGTCAAATAGCCAAAAATCACGGCAGGATTCAGAGTGGGGTTCGTGATAATACGCACGTCGCCGCCGCCCGGAGCCCAAGTGTCGTAGACACCGCCGAAGAACATGGCTTTAGCAACCAGCAGCAAGCAGCCGCCACCCAATAAAATCAGGTGATAACCGATGATGTTGGTCATCTGGTTTTTGTCTTTCCAGTCGTAGCCGAAGAATGAAGAATATTCTTCGAGAACTTCCGGGCCGCGAACGGCGTGATAAATGCCGCCCAAACCGAGAACAGCAGATGAAATCAAGTGAAGAACGCCGACTACGAAGAACGGGAAGATATCAATGACTTCACCGCCGGGGCCGACGCCCCAACCCAAAGTAGCGATGTGGGGCATCAAAATTAACCCCTGTTCGTACATGGGCTTTTCTGGGATAAAGTGAGCGACTTCAAACAAAGTCATTGCTCCGGCCCAGAACACGATCAAACCAGCGTGAGCGACGTGTGCGCCCAACAGTTTGCCGGAGAGATTGATTAAACGAGCGTTGCCAGACCACCAAGCGAACCCAGAGGATTCTTGGTCGCGACCGCTTACATAGGAATTAGAGAGCGTTACCACGCGGTAGAACCTCCAACGATGTTAGTTTTGGGATTTTGGGTTTTTTGTGCCTCGGGCGATCGGGGGTTCACCGCGATCGCCCGAGGCACAGGTATTTGGATTTCCAATTAGAATTTAAAAAACTTAAATTAATCTGAAATCCAAATCCTGATTTTTTTAAAGTGCGTTACCGCGAGGAAGAACTTCTTCTGGGAACATGAAGTTTTCGTGAGGTTGGTCGATCGGAGACATCCAAGCACGAATACCTTCGTTAATCAGAATGTTCTTAGTGTAGAACGTTTCAAACTCAGGATCTTCAGCCGCGCGCAATTCTTGAGAAACGAAGTCATAGGCGCGGAGGTTTAATGCTAAACCTACGATGCCAATGGAACTCATCCACAAGCCTGTGACAGGTACGAACAGCATGAAGAAGTGCAACCAACGCTTGTTGGAGAAGGCAATTCCGAAGATTTGGCTCCAGAAGCGGTTAGCTGTAACCATCGAGTAGGTTTCTTCTGACTGAGTTGGGTTGAAGG
>NZ_CAWPRX010000205.1:0-38267 GCF_963890365.1 Tychonema sp. LEGE 07196
GGGTGGGGTAAAAAACTTACGACTCCTGCAAGGACTGCTATATTATGAGGTCTGGTTAATTTGCCATAATTGGTTCGCAGCGATAACTGAAGTCATGACTGCGAACCAATTATGGCATTTTTTACTGAGTTTACTTTAACAGTTCAGCGATGCGATCGCCAACTCGCAGCGCATTTGCCATAATTGTCAGCGTCGGGTTAACCCCTGAATTGGAAGGGAAAAAACTGCCATCCACAACGTAGAGATTCTCAACATCGTGGGTGCGGCAATTCACGTCAAGCACTGAAGTTTTGGAGTCTGTACCAAACCGACAAGTGCCGCATTGATGACCTACTGATTGTACCGGCATCTCGGCGCGAGGATAAAGGCTAAAAGGAATGACGTGCTGGGCCGAACGGTGGAGGGATTTGACTACAGATGTCCAGCGGTGAATTAGCCGATCGCGCGCTTCGGTATTGTTCGGCGTATAATCCAAGCAAATTCGATCGCCCTCCACCCGAACGCGATTGTTTGAATCTGGCAAATCTTCTGTTTGCAACCACCAACCAACCGATCGCTCAGCAATCAAATGCCGCTCGTATTTAGGAATCAATTTTACCAGCGGAGCCATCAGCGCCGGAGCCTCAGCCGGCAGCATATCAGCTAACACATTGCCCGTATTTTGTACCATACCCATTGGATAAGGAAAATCCGGCTCTCCCCAATAATAATCATTGACAGCAATAGTTTTTTGAAAGTTAGCTGCATTCACATCTAAGTGCATAGCAACTAAAGCAGTTGCCAGGTGTTTCATTAAATTTCTGCCCACCCGATCCGAACTATTTGCTAATCCCTTGGGGTGCTGTTCGCTAGCAGATTGCAACAACAAAACAGCCGAATTAATCGCACCGCAGGAAACCACCACAATATCGCCTGTAAATTGCTGTCGTTCCCCTAAAATTTCGGTTTCTACCCCCGTCACTTCTCGCCCGGATTTGCTGGTATGCAGCCTCAAGACTTTGGCATTAGTTATTAGGGTGAAATTAGCATATTTTTCGCGGGTTGGCCGAATCGCATTCACATCCGCATCGGCTTTCGCACCTACTAAACAAGGATAGCCGTCAAAGGTATCGCAGCGAATGCAAGGGCTGTTTGTGCGATCGGCTTCATTCAGCTTTAATCCTAAAGGTAAATGAAACGGATTGTAACCGAGCGATCGAATATCGTCCGCGAGCACCTGCATATCAGGTTCGTGGCTGACAGGAGGATAAGCATAAGGTTGGCTGCAGGGCGGTTCAGTCGGATCGGTTCCCCGCTCTCCACGAACGTCATAGAGTGCTTCAGCTTGCGTGTAATACGGCTCAAAATCTGCATATTTGAGCGGCCATTCTGGAGAAAATCCTTGTTTGTGAATTACGCGATCGAAATCTCGTTCCCGCAGCCGCAAAAGAGCCGCACCATAAACTTTTGTATTGCCGCCAACCCAATAACCAGTCTGAGGTCGAAACTTTTTACCTTCCCGATCGTACCAGCACTCGTCCGTGTGATAGCGCTCTTTTTGATAAACTTCCAGCGCGCTCCAATTTGCTTTTTCCCTGGGCAAAAAGTCGCCTCTTTCTAGTACCAAAATCTTTTTACCAGTCGGTGCGAGACGGTGAGCGAGCGTACCTCCGCCCGCTCCCGTGCCAATAATAATGATATCGTAGTGGTTCGCAGAATTTACCATTGCCTAATCTTTTCTAAATTGTGCTGGTTTGGGAATAATTTCCCCTTAACTCACTGATTCAATCTTACCCAGAAATTCAGGAATCACAACTGTATCCATAATGTGAATTACACCGTTAAGCTGTTGTGCATTTAAATTGTATATTTCGACTATAGCCATCCTAAATGAGTCGTAAACTTTTTACCCCACCCCAACCCTCCCCGTTCTCGGGGAGGGAGTAAGAAATTTACAAATGATTTAGGATTGCTATATAGATCAAAAATCTTCTCCCTCCCTCCCCATCTCCCCCTCTTTACCCTGAGCGAAGTCGAAGGGCGCCTCTCCCCTTTGGTTATAATCGAACGGACAGGATCTTAAAACTTTAATCAAATCCCGCATATTTTCCAGCAAAAATTATACCGTTCCCGATGGCACATTAGTAAACGCTTCATCAGTCGGTGCAAAAACGTTCAACAGTTGACACTTTACAAATCATTTTACAGTAATAAAACTTGAAAGTGCCAACTAGATTTTAGCTGCGATCGAGCAATACTTGCCCC
Source organism: Tychonema sp. LEGE 07196 (assembly GCF_963890365.1). Taxonomy (NCBI): domain Bacteria; kingdom Bacillati; phylum Cyanobacteriota; class Cyanophyceae; order Oscillatoriales; family Microcoleaceae; genus Tychonema; species Tychonema sp. LEGE 07196. The sequence continues at coordinate 2,245 of NZ_CAWPRX010000205.1, forward strand.
GCATTAATTTGGATGCGAAACAGGCTGTAAGGTTTCTCGCGCAAGTCTTGCCCGTTATGATAGCTGGGGTTCCTATTCCACTGATCTACAGTAAAGTAGAGATAGCCATCTCGGGCAACAAACAGGCAATTCGGCCACAGCATTCGCGCATCGTGGGCGAGTGTTTCCCACGTACCATCAGGGAGGCGGCGCAAAATCGAATTGTTTTCGTAGTTTGTCACGTAAAGGCGATTTTTGTCGTCGGAAACCATGCCGCCAGAAGCGCCTTTTTCACCGTGATCGATGACTGTGGCGGCCACATTTTCATCAGGTAAATTTTGATTAACTAATGCTTCAATGCTGACGCTGTAAAGGTGTCGGCTTGCTAGGGGACAATAAAAGAGTCTTTGCCCGTCACCGCTGAGGGCAATGCCATCGCTGCCGGTGTGAATGTGCTTGGCCGGTTTGTTTGGATGCCGCACCATCATCGGTTGACCTTCGACTACGGGCAAAAAGCCGGGAATTGGTTTAGTTGAAGGATGGTCATTGAGTTTTCTCCAACTGTTTCCGGTGGCCAAATCTACGACAACAATGCCGTTAGGCCCTTCTTCCGAGGAGTCGGTAATAAATGCAATTCCATCCTCTCCCCAGCGCAAATCGACGCGCACGTCATTCAAGGTAGAATTGGCTGAGGCGACGGATTCGGGAAACAGAATTTTCTTGACAATACGATCGCCATTCAGGTCAATTCCCACCAGTTTTGGGCCGCCGGAGGGAACTGAATTTTGCTTGATTTTTGCATGATCTAACAGCCAAAGGCGATCGCGCGCGTCGATGGTCATGCCTTGAACGCACAGCAACTTTTCTGAGGGCGAAGATAAATCTAACTTGTGGATTTCTGCATTGGGGTAGGGAACAGGATTGCCGTTTTTTTCTAGCGGCTGTTTGAGTTCCGCAACGGTGAATTCTACATCGTCAACCAGTCGGGGATAGCTGATGAAAATTCGCCCTTGCTTGGATACCGCAACCCCGATCGGCATGGCATCCTCGAATAGCGTGATTAACTCTAAATTGCCAGCAGATTTGTCTGCTGGCAGTGAAGGCACAGCGGCCATAGATTTGGTTGCGGCTAAGTTCGCCATTGCACTAATCCTATTGAGAGTTTGAAGAATTTAAAGAAGCAGAAAATTTGACGTTGATTGTATCTAAAAAATCTCTGCCATCCTGTTGCTATTTACAATAAAAAATGGGTGTCAAGGCTCCCCCTGTAGGCTGCAAGGAAAAATTCATTTCCTTCGCTGACAATCTCTTCACGCTTGAGTCCGAGGTAACTGTCAACTGTCAATTGTTTGCTGTCAATTGTTGCAAAACTTGCCCAGCCCACGAATAAACCTGTTTTGTTTACCGAAGTCTAGGTTTTTAGCAAGTATTTTGGTTGAAAAACTGGGTTTTGCAATACCCCTTCGCAATTCCTCTAGTTAATTGAGAAAGTGGCTTTTTTAGAGATTTTCATGGGTTCAAATTTACATTGTTGATGTTTTGTTTATCTCTATCGAATGGATGAGATTAAATTTATACCCAAAGACTGATTAGTATTTAACCGATTGTTGTTTAAGGATAAGAAGAACGTTAAAAATAATATAAAATATCAATGTCTGAAGTCATCAATATTTATGACGATCGCATGAAATTGCTTTTGCGCCCTGATGCTTCACTCCAGAAAGTTGTCAGCGGTGCCGTCTGGAGCGAAGGCCCGGTTTATTTCCATGAAGATGATAGCGTGGTGTGGAGCGACGCTCACGGCAACCGCTTGCTGCGCTGGAGTCCCCGTGAGGGAATGAGCGTTTTGCGCGATCCCTCCGACTATCAAAGCGGCAATTACCGCGATCGCGAAGGTCGCCTTGTCTCCTGTTCGTCGGGTTTGCGCGCGATCGTCCGGCGCGAACACAGCGGCGAATGGCAGGTGTTGGTCGATCGCTACCGAGGATCGCGCCTCAACAGCCCCAATGACTTGGTAGTCAAGAGTGACGGCACGATCTGGTTCACTGACCCCCCCTACGGCCTGACGCAGCCCGACCAGGGATACGGCGGCGAACAGGAACAGCCTGGATGTTTTGTGTACCGCTTCGATCCGGCGACGGGTGCGATCGATGCGGTGGTGACGGATATGTTGCGCCCCAACGGCCTGGCTTTCAGCCCCGACGAAAGCATCCTCTACGTGTCGGATAGTTCTGCTTTCAATATGCCCCAAGGGTACCACCACATCCGCGCCTATGATGTTGTAGCCGATCGCGCTGCAGACAACGGCCGGGTGTTCGCAGTCATCGAACCCGGTGAACCCGACGGGTTGCGAACAGACGAACACGGCAATATTTTTACAACTTCCAAAGATAGCGTGCAGGTGTACGCCCCCGACGGTACTCGCTTGGGGAAAATTCCGGTGCCGGAGACTTGCGCTAACCTGACTTTTGGGGGAAAAAAACGCGATCGCCTCTGGATCGCTGCTGGCACATCTTTATATGCGATCGATCTCAACACTCGCGGGTGTCAATAAAGCTGTTCTCGCCACCTGCAATAGACCTCTCCCATAATTCTTGTGGAACAGGCAGGATGCCTGTTTTTTACAAGCTTTTGGAACAGAAGTCTAAGAGATGTTTAATGATGTCCAATTTAGAATATCTCAATCGATTGGAAATGACAAAATGATTTACAAATTTGCTCTGGGTGTGGCGATCGCGCTGCTGTTCGCTCAAGTTTCACCTCATCTACCAGAACTAAGTTTCAAACTGCTCAGTTCACTCAATCCTGTGTTTCTAGTCGGCTTTCCAGGCTGGGCGCTTTTATTGTTGAGAGTGGGTGTTGGCGGATTATTCTTGCTGCACGGCTACCCAAAAATCACACATCTTCGAGAGTGGTCGGATTCTCTGAAAATGCCGCTGTTTCTTTGCTTTATCTCAGCAGCTTCCATGTTGGCTGGCGGAGTTTGTCTGATTCTGGGATTTCTGACGCTATTAGCAAGTCTGCCGATTCTCGGTTCTATGCTGTTCGCGATTTATTTAGATTTATCCAAAGGGTTGCCTTTTGTTGCTAGCGATCCCTATTTAATTCCCCAAGGGCAGTATGAAGGGCCAAATGGCAAGGGCGAACCGCCAAGCTGGGAGAAAGCTTTTATGTACTGCTTGATGCTGGTGGCGATCGCACTTTTAGGGCCTGGTGCCTATTCGCTGGATGCTTTGATTTTTGGAGGATAAAGAACCTGCAAGCGAGCTCGATCGGCAAGTATTACAAGAGCAGATGTCTGTTTCAAAAAGTGGGAGGGGTTCACTTCACCGCAAGTACGATCGCCACCTCGGCCGAATCAAACACGCCCGCGATCGAACAAACAGCCTTTGTGACTCTACAACCGCCCCGGAAACTGTTGGCGGTGCCGGCATTTGCATCTGCAAACGCTCAAACTCAAGTTCGCGCCCGCACACCCGGTTTCACTACCAGCAACCAAAAATTACAACTCTACCTCGTGGCAGATAGTACGAACAGCTCAATTTTTGGGATACTAGAAACTAGCACTCAACTTATTATCTGAGGAACAAACGTGCTGCTATCAAAAGGCTTTGAAGTAGAAATGTATACCGGCACGCCCCAAGGTGAGGTTGTCGGTCTTTCCGATCGCATAGTCGCCGATTTAGAGGGATTTGTCCGGGAGCCTGATAGCCGCAATGTGGAGTACACGACTGCCCCGCTGTGCAGCTACGATCGCCTGCTGTGCGCCCTAGTCAAGCCCAGAGTCCGGCTGCGCGAGTATCTCAAACAATTGGGCGACTATACCTTGCTGCCTGGGAGTACCCTATCTCTCGGCGGGAGCGATCGATTTTACCGCTCCGATCCCAACAACCCCTACCATACCTACATTGAGCAAACCTACGGCACCAAAGTCGTTACTGCCAGCATTCACATCAACATCGGCATCTCCCAACCAGAACTGCTGATGCGCGCCATCCGCCTCGCCCGCGTCGAAGCACCGCTTTACCTTGCCTTGAGCGCCTCTTCTCCGTTTCTCGACGGCGAAGTCACGGGCTACCATTCCACTCGCTGGGGTTTGTTTCCCAAAACTCCCGCCGTCGTCCCCCTGTTTGAAAGTCACAAGCATTACATCCAGTGGACTGAAGAACAGTTAGAACTCGGCACCATGCAAAATGTCCGCCATTTGTGGTCTGCTGTGCGCCCCAACGGCGATCGGCGCCCCTACTGTCTCAACCGCCTCGAACTCAGAATTTGCGACCTCGAAGTCAATCCTCTGGCTTTGTTGGCCATCACTGCCTTGTTAGAAGCTCGCATTTGGCAAATGATGGAAGACCCCAGTTTAGACCCCTTGCAACTGAGCACCTTGCCGGCGGCTACCCGCAACCAAGACTTAGTTGCTCTCACAGATGCCAACGAAATTTCTGCATCCCGGCAAAGTTTGGATGCCGAACTCATCCACTGGCAAGATGGCAGAAAGATTTTGGCACGAGATTGGATTGAGGAAATTTACCAGGAGGTGTTGCCTCTTGCCAAGAAACGCGGCTTTAGCTGCTTTCTCTCGCCTCTCAAAAAGATTCTCCGGGAAGGTAACACCGCCCAGCAATGGTTGAAGCTGCACGAGGACGGTTTGGACACCCGCAGTATTATTCTCCAAGGGATTGATGGCATGGCTCACCAAGAATGGGAGCTCGAAGACAATTTGTGCGCCCAGTTAGTTGCCTAAACTATCTGCCATTCCCATCGCGGGGGCTTCTCGCTAGCCCCTGGCTGTCCGTACTCGGCCCACTATTCCCATAGCCCGAATTTTGGGAGAATGAAAAATTTGCCAAGCACAGCCCCAAAAAACAAATCAGAATATTTAATCAATCGCACTTTACAGAGGTTATAACTAAAAGCTATAACTGCTATCTACTTTTAGGTATATTTATACTTCTCCCCATAGCTGTCTTTTGCGTTTTTAATTAGCTTCATGCCCCAACTTGTCTTGATTCACCCGCAAATCCCCCCGAATACTGGCAATATTGCCCGCACTTGTGCTGCTACAGGCACGGAACTGCATTTAGTCGGCCCGCTGGGCTTTGAAATTACCGATCGCTACCTGAAACGCGCTGGCTTAGATTACTGGCCCTACGTTAACCTCCAATGTCACGAAGATTTGCCGGCTTTTCTGGCTTGTCGCCAACAGCGAGGGGGGCGATCGATCGGATTCAGCACTGGCGGGCGATGCAATTATGCCGAATTCCAATTTCAGCCAGACGATTGGCTGATGTTTGGCTCGGAAACTGTAGGCATTCCCCAATTCGTCTTAGATGCCTGCGATGCCACAGTTTTTATTCCCATGAGCCAGCCTGGAGTTAGGAGTTTGAACCTCTCTGTCAGCGCCGCTGTGGGTTTATTTGAGGCTAAACGACAGTTGGGGGAACTCGGATAAATCTCGATCGACACCTACATACACATATAGATATTTAATCGCTGCTAGGGGCTGCTAAACCTTGATTTAAATATAAGAAATTTGTATCAAAGCGGTGAAATTCTAGATAGCTTTGATTAATATATTTTATTCATCCCAAAACATATTGTTATCAGCAATACAAAATTGCTCCCTAGATGATTAAGCCAGAAAAACAGAGGATTTCAGCGACTTAGGATACCAGGGATCGCCGTATTGTGCCTTGCTGCTATTGATATCTAGTAAATATACGGTTGTAGGTTGTCCGGAAATTAGCATAAAGTCGGATAATAGGTGAGAATCTTAGGCCGTGCCGGAACGCAAATTTTATTTGTTCGTTCCAGCTATTGCGGCGTAAGGCTTGTGGGTGTAAATTCAGCAGGTTTGACCGAGAATTTGAAAATTAATTACGGTTCGAGCTTGTCTAAATTTAAAAAGCAAGGTAATCTTGCCTAAGCATGATAGCTGTCAACAATCAAACAAAATATTTTTGGTGGTTGTTAAATTCAGCGTCATGGAATACCCTTGAGTGTTTCCAAGGACAGTTAGCGCTTCTCAGTAGGAGGTCGTTTTTTTGAAACGAACATATCCCCAAATTAAGCCTGTTCAGGCTAGTGAAATCGACGGAGACGGTTCATCAGAACCGTCCAAGCAGACAACGCTCAGCACTGGCAGAGTTCGCTCTCTCGCCACGATCGGGCTGGCAATATCTGTAGGTGCTTCAGGCATCCTGCTGCCGAGAAATGGAGACAGCGCTCGCGCGTCTGAACTCACAACGGCAGCAAAATCTACCGCAGAAGTACAGCCAGTTTCGGCAAATGCACCCGCTACCTCGGCACAAGTTGACGGTTCCCGGGCCGAACAGGCAGGGGTTAAGGTTCAACAGGGACAAACCCTCTGGGAGTTGTCTCGGGACTATGAAGTTGCACCGAAGGCACTAGCAACTGCCAACGGCATCAAACTCGATACGGTGCTCGAAGTTGGCCAAGAACTCAGAATCCCGACTGCGATGGCAGCGGCTCAACAACAGAACCCCGGCAATACTGTCGCGGTCGATCCCGAACAAAAGTTAAATCTGACTGGCTCCGAGTCGTTGGATAGTGCAACTTCGTCATGGCAGCCAAACTCCGCGCCAGACCAGGAGACGATATCGGCACAAAGCTCGATCGAAGACCCTAACGCAGACTGGGCGATAGACAGTCTGAAAAAACAGGAAAACCGCACCACAGCATCAGGTCGGCCCCTGTCGGAGTCCTCGGTAAGAGCAAATTCATCTATATCTGCTGTAACGACTCTGGCATCCCCAGACTCTCCTACTCAGACAGCAATTCCAGACCTCAATACTACACCAGTAATTCTCAATGGCGGTGTCGGTCAAGCAGGTTATGGCGATCGAGCATTCGAGTCCATTGAACAGTCTCTGGTAACACCCGGTTTGCCTTCGGCTGTGGTAGTCCCCCCCGCAGGCAGTACCGCCGCGCCAGAAACGGTACTGTACAGCGTGCGTCCGGGAGATACGCTAGATGCGATCGCCAAAGGTTACGGCGTATCGCCCAAAGAGCTGATCGCAGCCAACAAGCTCGGCAACCCCAACTTGCTGAATGTAAATCAACAGCTAAAAATTCCCCAAGTTGGGTCAAATAATCCAGCGGTGCAGGCGGCAGCCTCTGATTCTGCCTCCTACTCTAGATCTCTGCAGTCAGCAGCTTCGGTTCCCGCATCTTTGAACCAGAGTTCCTCTACCCCGGAAAGAACCGACTCGATAGTTGCAGCATCCGCTCCTACAGCGCCTGTTGTCTCTCCCCTAGGGAACTTGGAAGGCCTGAACAATATTTCAGCGCCGATGGTTCCCAAAATCAACAGCATTTCGCTAACTCAAGTTTCTCAAACTATTAGCGACCCCGGTAAACTGGAGCTTCAAGGCGAACCAACTTTTACAGGTGCCGTTGACACCAGTGCCCTGCCTCAGCCAGCAAGTGCAACTGCTACCGCCATCGCTACGGGAGAATACCCCCAGCCGGTCAGCTTTCTGCCAAATGCTAGCACCCAGGGTTTAAATGCCGCTCCCGCTAGCACTTTACCTGAGTCGAATTCCGAGGCCCGTCCCGCAAGTCAGGCTCTCAACCCTTATGCCGAACGCTTGAGGGCTGAAGTTGGCAGGCTGCGAGAGGAATATCGCGCCGAACGCAATTCGATCGGCCCAAATGCAGTCTCCCTAGCTCCAACTGAGCAGGAGACGACTTTCGCCTCGACCAACCCGTCTCAGGAACTCCCAAGTGTAAATCCTGACCTCTACACTCCCGAGTACGCTGGGGCTGTGCAGAATGAAATCAGCAGACCGCCTTCGAGAGATTGGTCAGAGCAGGTTCAGAAGCAGCAGCAAGAGCGTTTTGACCCGGCTCGCGCCGCCGAACTCCAACCGATCGACCTGATGCCGAACTCTAGTCTGGATCGGCCTGTGGTAGCAACGGCTCCTTTGGGTGCCGAGGGTTACGACCCCCTGAGCAACCCGTCTTTGGGACGCATGGTTTCTCCAGAACTGCCTCCGCTTTCGGGCGCTGATACTTATCTGCCTAACGGCAAACAACGGTCTGCCAACGGGTTTATTTGGCCGGCTAAGGGCGTTCTCACTTCTGGCTACGGCTGGCGTTGGGGACGGATGCACAAGGGAATTGATATTGCAGGGCCGATCGGTACGCCAGTTATGGCCGCCGACAACGGGGTGGTTACCTATGCACAGTGGAACGATGGCGGCTACGGCTATCTGGTGGAAATTACCCATGCAGACGGCTCAGAGACGATCTACGCCCACAACAGCCGAATTTTGGTGCAAAAGGGTCAGAAGGTCGCTCAAGGCGAACAGATTTCAGAAATGGGCAGCACCGGCTTCAGTACCGGGCCGCACGTGCATTTTGAAGTCCATCCCGCCGGACAGGGCGCCGTCAATCCAATGGCTTTTCTGCCTGACGATAGCTCTAGCGCTTCTAGGTAATAACTGGTCGGAAGTTATGGGTTTTGAATCATTATCAAAACTCATGACTTTGACTAGGAGTTATTAGAAATAATGTTGGATGGCAAGCAGCCATAGCTCGCCATACCATGCTACGATAGTAAATCGTGAAGTGAATTTGGCTCAGTGGCGCAGTGGTTAGCGCAGGGGACTCATAAGCCCAAGGTCGCAGGTTCAAATCCCGCCTGAGCCATCATTTCATTTAAAAAACCGCGTTCTCAACATTGAGAGCGTGTTTTTTTGATTTTTTGACAAGATACTTGTAGTCGTTATGACTATGATATATTTGTAACAGTTCGTAAAAAAGGAAACAAAATCTATGACAAGTGAATGCCTCCGGGTTGGTCAAGCTGCACCGGATTTCGCAGCAACAGCCGTAGTGGATCAGGAATTCAAGACAGTTAAACTGTCAGACTATAAAGGCAAAAAGTATGTAGTCCTGTTCTTCTATCCCTTGGACTTCACCTTTGTGTGCCCGACTGAGATTACAGCATTTAGCGATCGCCATGAGGACTTCAAGAAAATCGATACCGAAATCCTCGGCGTATCCGTTGACAGCGAATTTTCTCACCTCGCTTGGATACAAACAGACCGCAAATCAGGCGGTATCGGGGACATCAACTATCCCTTAGTTGCTGACCTCAAAAAAACAATTAGTTCCGACTACAACGTCCTAGACCCCGAAGCCGGTATTGCCCTCAGAGGTCTGTTCATTATCGACAAAGAAGGCATCATCCAACACTCTACTATCAACAATCTTGCCTTCGGCCGCAACGTAGACGAAACCCTCCGCACGCTGCAAGCTATTCAACACGTCCAGTCTCACCCCGATGAAGTTTGTCCCGCAGGCTGGCAGCCCGGTGACAAGACTATGACTCCCGACCCGGTTAAGTCCAAAGTATTCTTTGCTGCGGTCTAACTTCATACTTTTGAGTTCTAGGGGCGGTGCCTGTGAGTGCCCGCCCGCTTGGTTTTGAGTTAAACAGTTTTTAATTCAAAACTCAAAACCTTCCCCCCAATTCCCGATTCCCCATTCCCCATTCCCAAATTAGGAAATATGCTGACTTCTACAGATTTTAGCGGCTTGTTAAATCAGCGGTTTTTCCAAAATTTATTGCCTGTTCCCGCCACTAATGTTCTGAAGCTGGGACAGATAACTCCTGATTTTGAACTGCCGGATATTAATAATGGTAAATTGGTGCGACTGTCGAATTATCGGGGCGATAGACCGGTAGTTCTGGCTTTTACGCGGATTTTTACTGAAAAGCAATATTGCCCTTTCTGTTTTCCTCACATTAAGGCTTTGAATGAAAGCTGGGAAAAATTTGCCGATCGCAATATAGAATTATTGATGGTCACCAGCACCGACGATCGCCAAAGCCAAATTGTGGTTAAAGATTTAGGCTTGAAAATGCCCCTGCTTTCCGATCCCGGCGTAAGAGTGTTTCGCACTTATCAAACCGGTCAAGCTTTGGGCGCTCCTTTGCCCGCTCAGTTTGTTTTGGATCGAGATGGAAAACTGCTATTTAAACATTTGTTTTCTTTCATCGACCACAATGCTAGTGTGGAAACTTTGCTGAAATATTTCGACAAGCAAGAAGACGGCAATACCCTATCCTAATACTTTGGTTGAAAAACCCGGTTTCTAAATACCCCTGCTTCCGCGAACTATTGAATTTTTTTAACCGCAGGTACACGCAGGTGTACGCGGTTATTTTTATGTTTGGCAATAAATCATATAGCGGTTCTCAAAAAAGTGAGGTATGCTTTTAGGCCCGATGCTTTTAGGCCCGATGCTTTTAGGCCCGATGCTTTTAGGCCCGATGCTTTTAGGCCCGATGCTTTTAGGCCCGATGCTTTTAGGCCCGATGCTTTTAGGCCCGATGCCCCATAGTACCTCATCTTTCGCTTCAAAGGCTATATCATGTCCGGCCTACAACCATAACAAAAAGCGTTCGTAGTGCCGAGACCCACACTACGAATAGGGACACGATATAACTCGTTGTGCCAATTCTCAGGGCGGAATACTCCGATGTTCGATCGGCATTAATCTAGACTATAGCTGGAATGTAGCTAGCACCAGTTTAAGCCGATGTCGTCTCCCAAAGGTCGATCGAGTAAAATTGAATTCAGCGTCTTAGCCTCGCACCCTGAGTTGTTGACAGGTTTAGATGCGTGGCTGCGGCTGGGCTTGATCGAGCCCGCTGAGGTTGAGCAATTGTGCCGACAATATTTAGTTTGTCCCCTGCCCGAACCCTCAAAGGATCTCGCCCCAATTACTCAATCAAAAATACCCCCTCTCTCAACACAAAAAGCATTACCCAGCACCGCTAAAAACGTTCGAGAGCGCGCAGAAACAGCTCGCACCCCTAATTTTGTCGCTCAAATTTTGCACTCGTTCATAGCCGAAATTAGCGTCGTGTGGCTGTTATTTTTAGGAGTGTTCATGGTAGTTGTCTCCTCTGGAGTCTTAGCTGCTAGTCAGTGGGAAAGATTTCCGGCTGCCGGACAATATGGAGTTTTGTTAGCTTATACTTTAACATTTTGGGCGATTAGCAGTTGGGCTAAAAAACAGGCTAATTTGCACTTGACTGCTCAAACTTTGCAAGAAGTAACGCTGTTACTGGTGCCGATTAATTTTTGGGCGATGGACACTTTTGGATTGTGGCAATATCCCTGGAATTGGGCCGTAGCAATCGCCGCTGCACTTATTTTGACTTGGATAACGCGCGGGATTATCAAATCTCAGTATGAAAGCTTATCGGGTAAAAACGTCACTTGCTCGATCGCCCTAAATCATTTGGGATTGAGTTATTTGCACTGGGGTTGGGGATTTGTAGGCTTTTCCCTAGCTGCAGTTTATTTGGGTACCGTCGGAACTACGGCGGCTGGTGTTTATCAAGTTCAACAACAACGCTTACAATCTGTCCGACGCGGGGGAAACGCTGAAACCAGCGGCGATGGTTTTACTTCCAGCCCAGATTTTATGACTTACAAAAAAGCTGCTTTAGTAGCCTATTCTTTAGGAATTTTACTAGGTCGGGCGATATTTGTCAAGGGCGTAGATATCGCTCAAATGGGTTTAGCTTTGGGGATTTGCGGCGTGCTTTTAGCATGGTTAGATTGGCAGCACCCTCTCGCATCTCGGACTATTATAAACAATATATCCGATAACCAAAATCCCGGCAGCTTTTTTAACTGGCAATTAGCCGGAGGGGCTTTATTAGGTTTGGGCTGGCTGGTTTGTTTTCGCGAAATTCCCCTACAGGCGATCGCAGTTAGCGGATTGGCTATTTGGTTTTTTTATAGCCGCTTAGTGCGATTTTGGCAAAAGTTTGATTTGCTAATGCTTGAAGCGGCAGGAATTCAAACGATTTGGCTGTTTTGGCGAGTTGTTCCTTTAGGGATTAAAACACAATTTTCTACATTTTTAACTCAGCTTACCAACTCTGGGCAAACTCCTTGGGTTTTGTGGGGTGTTTTGCTCTTGCCTTATTTAATTTTAACCGCAGGTGTGGCGCAGTGGCTCTACCGATCGCGCAAGTTTCAACTTGCCCGTTTTGGTGAAAATCTGGCTCTTGGTTTGGGCAGTATTTTAACTGTTGTTAGTTTCGTCAATCCTTTTTGGCGATCGATCAATTTATTGGTTTCTACTTTAACTTTAGCTTGGATTGCTTGGAAATACGTCATCCCCGATAATTCCCGGCGATTCTCAATCCCAGATTCGGCAGTCGATCGCCAGCGAAATCCGGCATTTTTAGTTTACCTGACTCACATTCTGGGTTTAGGCGCGATCGCTTCGACAATTGACTTATTTTTGCCTAACCAAACACCCCATATTTGGGCAGGAATTTTATTGATTTTTATGGCGGCTGAATGGGGATTTTTTGTCTGGATGAAAGCCGCAAATATCCGAGAAAGTTCGGCCTTTTTCCGCTGGCACCCTGCATGGTTTCAAAGTTCTTGGAATCTAGGTTTAGGATTAGCGGGATTCAGCTTTATGTTGCTCTACAGTAATTTGCAGTCTCCCTGGGGTTTGATTTGGATGGTGGCACCTTTGGCTTTGACTGCTGTTGCTAAATATACTGATTTTCCTCACAAACAAGTCGCCAGTACCTGCAGCGCGATCGCCGTAATTTTAGCGCAATTTCTCATTTTGAGTTTCCCCGGATATCAGTTAATCGCTTTGGGTTTGGCTGCTGCGCTGATGTTAGTCAATACTTTCTATTTGTTAGAGGTATCGGCGGCTGCAATTTGTGTCGGATTTAACTTGGGTTTTGTAGCGGCGGTAATCGATCGATTAGGTTTTGTATCTGGTTGGGCTTGGGGAATTGCTGGGGCGATCGCACTTTTGTGTCTCTGGTTGTTTCGCAGCACGATTGTTCGTGTTTCCAGCCGTTTCCCTCAGCCTTCTCGATTAGCTCAAATTTACGATCGAGCTTTAGATGGTTGGGCCGTATTACTCGCTAGTTTGCTGTTAACAACTATTACTTTTTATTCTTTTGAACTCTACGCACGCACTACCTTCAATTTATCCGCCTCTGCTGAAGTATTGGCTGCTACTTTGGTAATCATGGCTGCGATTGTTTTCCGAAGTTTGCACCAACTTTCGCCTCTGGCAATTTATGCTTTGGCTTGGAGTTTGGAGTTGCTGACAGCAGTCGGTTTGAGTTTTGTCGATCGCACTGCGATTAATTTGGCTGTAGCGAATATTGCGATCGGGTTGTTTGCACAATTGATGGGCGATTGGTGGCGGCGCCGCAATTCCGACAATCGCACAATTTTACCCAGCATTCACGTTATACCTTTGGTTTACGGGTTGTTGGGTTTGATTTTGCGATCGCACACTTTTGCCAACTGGACTGGTTTAACTGTGTTTGGTGCGTCTTTAATTGCGATCGGTATTGGTAGGCGCGAGCAACAATTCAAACCTCTGGTTTATTTAGGATTAATCGGCATCTCCGCATCCGCTTACGAATCCCTACTATATCAACTTTCCCAAACACCGGGAGGCTCTTTTGGCGACGGTTTAATTGTGCTGGCAACCCTCGGTACAACTTTAACCTATATCTATCGCATTTTGTCTCCTTGGCTCAGCAACTATTTGCATTTAACTAATGCGGATTTAAAAATATTTGCTCACCTGCACTGGGTTTTGAGCAGCGTACTCCTAATTTTTGCTTCTACCAACGATATTAAATCTGGGATAAATTTAGGATTAGTCACCGGTGCTTTATTAGTGCAGTACGCTTTCTTGCAAGGGCGAAATAATCTCGATCGCCAGTGGGCAGAAATTTGGATTTACTTAGGCTGGCTAGAAGCCTTTGGCGTCCGGCTTTATTGGATAAATACGCCTTTAGTCAAGTACATTTCCGGGCCGTTGGGGCCGTGGAAAGTTGCTTTCGCTTCTTTATTTGCCTATTTCATTTACATTTTACCTTGGGATAACTGGGGTTGGTCAAAAAAACCTTGGCAGATAATTGCTTCGCTGATTCCCGCAGTAGCTATTTTGGAATCTCCGGCTAAGTTTTATCCGATTAGCTGGTTGATAGCTGCCGCGTTTTATATTTTCCTAGCTTGGGAAAAGCAGGAAGTCCGTTTTACCTACGTGAGTGTGGCCATAATTGACTGGCTATTGTTGCAGTGGTTTGCACAAATGGGATTGACTCAGCCTGAATACTACTTTACTCCTTTGGGGCTTTCTTTCCTTTATGTTGTTCAGTTCGTCAAGCGTAGCTATCCCGTAGGGAATCGCGCTTTGCAACTACCAGCCCAAAAAACCCTGCGCCACACTCTGCGAATCCTCGCCACGGCGATGATTTGCGGGATACCTCTTTTGACTCAGCAAAGCCACGGTTTAGTAGCGGGGGCTTTTAGTTTGCTGGCGATTGTGGCTGGTTTGGCGCTGAGAGTGCGGGCGTTTTTGTTTGTGGGGACAGGAATTTTCTTAATCAATGTTTTTTATCAGTTAGTAGTGCTGATTTTCGATTATCCGCTGATTAAATGGGCGATCGGTTTAGCTTTTGGGATTGTATTTATCTGGATTGCTGCTACTTTTGAAACTCGGCGCGATCGCATTTCTGCTTTTGTGCAGCATTGGGTTGTACAGTTCCAATCTTGGGATTGAATTTTCCGCAATACACCTCTTCGTTTCATTCCCTCGCTCTTCTTCAAAGTATCTGCGTTAATCTGCGTTGATCGGCAGGGCATCTGCGGTTGCTCTATCAATCAAAGATTTATGCACTTGCTCGTCTAATCAAATCCTGTTGCCCCGGAAGAGCGGGTTTACCAAAACTATAATTTTCTGCGATAAAATGTAAAAAAAACGCCCTTTTTTTTTGGGGTCAAAGGCTTGACATTCCCGGCTTAAAAAGGTATTATATGATAATGGGAGTGGTAGCAATTTTCAAATTCAAGCCACCAGTTCCATTATCTAAAATATACCTTAAAAGTCAACTAAAATCAATAGGTAAAAACACTTTTTTTTGCGCCGCGACTTGAGAGTCTAAATTAACAAGAATCAGCAAACAATTATAGGCAAAGGTGGGCAGAAACCCACCGTAAAGCAGAGCTATTAATTGTTTAATCTAACTCTGGATCGCCAGGTCGATCGAACACAATCTCAAAGATTCCCGATCGCACAAACTTGCACAAAGCCCTTAAATGGTCATCTGCATCTTGGCGATTGCAGAAACGCGCAACAGCGTGATTTCGAGCATCAGGCAAAACCCGCACAATCACCCAAGGTTTGGCATAATCCGGCTTTAATAAATCAGGTGTTTTCGTGAGTTGCAGATTATCTTCTGGCTGTGCAGTTACTTGCCGATTTGGAGAATGTGCGGCAATTATCTGGGCACCTGCTTTTCGTAGAATGTCGAGGTAGCTGGCGATGAGACTACCCGTGAGGTTGGCCGCCAACTGTTCGATTAGATGGCCAGCTAAGCTTTTGACCTCTTTTTCCTGCAACAGCACCCGCTGCGCGTCGAAATCGGCGTCAGAGTAGCTGCGGATGCAGGATAGGAGTTGTGTGATGCCGAAGTCGTCTAAAGCTTGTTGGTAGCCGCGAGAAAATTCGCTTCCGTCGCTGGAAGGTTTTATCATGGTAATAGCTCTCTTTGATTTTTAGAGCCACAAGCCAGCGACGAACTTTCCTAGGGCGCGCGCTGGCTTTTGACTTTTCCGAGTATAGCGCAATATGCAGCATATTTACAGCATATATGTAGCAAAATCGACAAAACGCTGTAAATATATCACACTGACGATCGGCTTAGATAAGAAAAAATCAACCTCTGATGACGAAACGCCTATCAACCTCCATCGCAGATGGAATTTATGACCAACTTCAAGATTGGGCAAACGAGGAACGCCGTTCAATCAGCGGCTTAGCAGCATTCCTTTTGGAGAAAGCTGTGAGAGAGCACCAAGAAAAGATCCAAAAACAGCCGCCACCCTCTAATGAAAAGCAGGACTCACAATAAAGTTTGTGCGAAATCATTGGCGGGAAACTTGCAATTAGACAGAAATTCAATCTCTGATGACGAAACGCCGATCAAAATATTTAGCAGACGGAATTTACACTCGCCTTGAGGAATGGACTAAACAAGAAGGTCGATCGACTAGCAATTTGGCAGCATTCCTGTTAGAGAAAGCTCTTGTAGACCATGAGGAGAAACTGCTAAAACAGCAGTCTTTGTCTGATGAGAAGCAGGGGCAGCAGTAAAGTGGATGCTCCCATAGCCCGCAATCAACTGCGATCGGCTTAAACAAAACTAAATCTCCGATGACTAAACGTTTAACCACTTATTTAGCAGCAGGAATCTATGACATCTTTATACGACAAGGACAAATGGAAAAATGACCCTTACTTTCGATCGAGCTAATTATAGCAATTTGCTGGCAGAAGTCGCTCCACGGGCGATCGAAACCGAGGAAGAATACGATCGCCTCCTAGCAGTCGCAGAGGGGCTGACGTTCGCCAAAAACCGCACTCCCGAAGAAAAAGCTTTACACAAGTTATTGGTAACGCTCATTGAAGTTTACGAGGCTCAAAATTATCCGATCGACAAATCCGAACCTCACGAGATTTTGCAACACATCATGGAAGCCAGCGGCACCCGTCAAGCTGACGAGAGTGGGCATCATTGGATCGAGTGGCGTAGTGTCTGAGGTTGTGAATGGCAAGCGGGCAATTAGCAAAGCACAAGCTAAGGCACTAGGCGATTATTTTAAAGTGTCGCCTAGTTTGTTCATTTAATATGATGTAAATGCCAATTTTCAACACTCATAAAGCAGTCTTCCGTAGGGTGTGTCGCTATCCACAATCTTTAATAAAGACGGCTAATTTAATAGCGACGCACCTGGTAGGTTCAATGAATCAAGAAGCCCGCCATTTTTTTAGCAAGCTTTTTTATTGGTCATGAAATGTTGGATTTGTTTGTTGACACATTGACAAAAATAAGGTGCGTCGCTATCAGATTGCCGCTTTTTTTGAGGATTGTTGATGTATCCGCACCCTACAGTTACTGTTGCTGCATTCTTTTTTTTAACTGGTATTATTTAATTAAAAACCCGGTTTCTCCAAGAAACCGGGTTTTTAATCAGACGTTATTTATCCGCGTGTCATCGCACTTAATGGCTTAAAGCGAATTCCGGCAATCTGGGTTCAGATTCGCCACTCGGCAATACCTTCACCTGACCGTTTTCATCCACATCTACGATCGCACTTTGACCGTCTTTCAGTTTCCCAGACAGCATTTCCTCAGCCAGTACATCTTCCAACAACCGCATGATGGCGCGGCGCAATGGTCGAGCACCGTAGCTGGGATTGTAGCCTTCTGTAACTAACAAGTCCTTGAACTTGTCTGTCACCGACAAAGTAATACCCTGTTCGGTTAAGCGGCCGAAGACTTGCTGCAACATGATGTCCGCAATCTGCTTGACTTCTGCCTTGTTCAACTGGCGGAAGACGATAATCTCATCCAAGCGGTTGATAAATTCGGGACGGAAGAACTGTTTCAATTCTTCGTTTACCAAGCTGCGAACGCGGTTGTACTGCGCGTCTGAAGCCGTTTCGGCAAACTCGAAACCGAGACCGCCGCCGCCTTTTTCAATCACCCTCGAACCGATGTTTGATGTCATGATCAGCAGCGTATTCTTGAAGTCTACTGTCCGACCTTTGGCATCTGTCAAACGGCCGTCTTCCAAGATTTGCAGCATCATGTTGAAGACATCGGGGTGAGCTTTTTCGATTTCGTCGAACAAGATTACTGTGTAAGGACGGCGGCGCACTGCTTCTGTTAGTTGACCGCCTTCGTCGTAGCCAACGTAACCCGGAGGCGAACCGATGAGTTTAGAAACTGTGTGGCGTTCCATAAACTCGGACATATCTAACCGAACCATAGCTTCTTCGGAACCGAAGAAATATGTGGCTAAGGCTTTTGTCAGTTCGGTTTTGCCTACGCCTGTGGGGCCGGAAAAGATGAAACTGGCGATCGGGCGATTGGGATTTTTCAAGCCAACCCGCGCGCGGCGGATCGCCC
This sequence comes from Tychonema sp. LEGE 07196, assembly GCF_963890365.1. Lineage (NCBI taxonomy): Bacteria > Bacillati > Cyanobacteriota > Cyanophyceae > Oscillatoriales > Microcoleaceae > Tychonema > Tychonema sp. LEGE 07196. Next base: position 20,243 of record NZ_CAWPRX010000205.1, read on the forward strand.
GAGAAACTGCGCTGACAGCTTCTTCTTGGCCGATCAAGCGCTGGTGCAAGGTGTCTTCCATGTGCAGCAGCAATTCCGATTCCGATTCGGTCAGCTTGCTAACAGGTACTCCCGTCCAATTAGCCACAATGTGGGCGATGTCTTCTTCGGTGACTGTGGGAGAGGTTTTGATCTGGCTTTTGTTGATCGTAGCTTCGGCGATTTCGGCTTCGATTTCTAATTCGCGATCGCGCAATTTTCCTGCTTTATCGAAGTCTTGCTCGCGTACTGCTGCATCTTTTTCTTTTGTTACCGCCGGCAGTTGTTTCTTGAGTTCTTTAACTTCGGGCGGGGTTTGCGAGTTCATCACGCGGACGCGGGAACCTGCTTCGTCAATTAAGTCGATCGCCTTGTCTGGCAAGAATCTATCGTTAATATACCTGTCTGACAGTGTAGCCGCTGCTTCTAAAGCTTCGTCGGAAATTGTCAGTCTGTGGTGCTGTTCGTAGGCCGATCGCAAACCGTACAATATTTCTATTGTTTCAGCCACGCTTGGTTCGCCGATTTTAATCGGTTGGAAGCGGCGTTCTAGGGCTGCGTCGCGCTCGATATGCTTGCGGTATTCATCCAAGGTTGTCGCGCCCACACACTGCAATTCGCCTCGCGCCAGGGCTGGTTTGAGCATATTGGAAGCGTCCATGCTACCTTGAATCGCGCCTGCACCAACTAAGGTATGAATTTCATCAATTACCAGAATGATATTGCCTGCTGCGCGAATTTCGGCCATGATTTTCGTCAGCCGTTCTTCAAATTCGCCTCGGAATTTTGTCCCCGCAATCAGCGAACCCATATCGAGGCTGATTACTTGTTTGTCTTCTAAAATTTCCGGGACGTTTCTGTTCACAATGCGCTGGGCGAGACCTTCGGCGAGGGCTGTTTTGCCTACTCCCGGTTCGCCTACGAGCACTGGATTGTTCTTCGTGCGGCGGCCCAACACTTGGATCACGCGCTCGATTTCATTTTCGCGGCCCACCACGGGATCGAGTTTGCCGCTGGCTGCTAGCTTGGTTAAGTTTGTGCCGAATTCTTCTAAAGTCGGGATTTTGCGATCGCCGCTATCCCCCCGGCCTCCAGATACCGCCGCGACTTCTCCCACTGCACGAATTACCTGCGTGCGGACTCTCTGGCGATCGATTCCCAGGTTTTGCAGCACCTTCGCCGCCACCCCTTCATCGTCTTGGATCAGCCCCAGCAGGATGTGCTCTGTGCCGATGTAATTGTGTCCTAACTGTCGCGCTTCGTTCAGCGCCGTCTCAAAAATGCGCTTGACGCGGGGGGTAAACGGAATCTCCGGCGGGAGGAACCCGGAACCTCTACCGATAATATTTTCGATTTCATTGCGCGCCTCTTTCAAGTTGAGGCCCATATCCAGTAATACTTTTGCAGCGATGCCAGTGCCTTCGCCGACGAGTCCTAAGAGAATTTGCTCGGTGCCTACAAAATTGTGGCCGAGGCGCCGCGCTTCCTCTTGGGCTAGCATGATTGCTTTAATGGCTTGTTCTGTAAAGCGTTCAAACATATTTTTTCTATCCTACTGTCTTGGCGAGGGTTGTATCGCTGCTGGTGAGGAGCGATTTGGAACACTACACAAATTATATATGTAAATTTTTGTGTATTTCCTTTTATTCAATGTATCGCTACTAAGAGGAGGCGGACAGTGGGGAGAGCCGAATAGTTGGGGTGTGTTTGCCGTCTGGTTGCGCGATCGAACTGTGCCAAGGCAAATTAATCTTATCAATCACCGTATCACTCATCTCCTAATCTACTGTGTTGCCGTTCCCCTGTCAAGCATTCTCTTAAAGCGAGCTATCGACAATGTTTCTTCGGGCGATCGGGGAATGCTTTTGTTTCAAATTACATATTTTGAGCAAAAGTATTGCACCCCAAAGCAATTTTATTTTAACAGTTTGACTTGCCCGCTGGCGGTCAAAAACCGTTTTTTTTAACTAAAATCCTTCGTTGCAGCCTGTAGATTTGCTAAAAAGCCCGGTTTCTTTGGGCTTAGTGCGTGCAGGAATCAACAGGTTAAGGGGCTTATGGGCGATCGGCATTTTCCGAAGGCAGGAGGCTTTTATGAACTCACCCTTAAAAAAGTGAGATTGAAACAAGGACATTGTACACCTCGCTGCCCGCATTCTCAGTATAATTATTTATTTTACTGAGCTTTAAACTCACAACTAAAGCTTTAATTAATATTTTTCACCTCCTGCCTTCTCCTTCTTCCCTCTGCCTTTCTTGTAAAATTAGCGGCATTTTGAAATTGCCATTAATCGCCACTTGCAAAATCTGCGATCGAAACTTACAACCGTGAAACTTTCTTGGATTTTTTGCCTTTAACCAATGACAATTTCCCGATTTTAAAGCCATTGTGGAAGCAACTGTTTAATAACTTTTACAAACCCGATCGCAATTTGAATCAGCGGCCAACCCGCAAAACCGATTAACACAGCCCAGCGAGTTTTAATATCCAAACCTTGGCGAACCGCCACAATTACAGATAGCAAGCTCCACACAGCTAATATCCGCTCTATCCCTTCTCCCAGCAACGGAATTAACGTTAAAAAATTCAGCACTTGCGGGGCGTAAGCAAATCCGATCGGAACCAACAACTCTCCATAACTTACATGACCTGGTTTCAGCCACTGCCCAATTTTAAAGATAGTGAAAGTCCAAAAATAATAACCCCCCACCAGTGCCAAAGCATCTATCCAAAGTGCTAACAATAACACGGATAGATCAGTTCGATTGATTAACAAAATGACGGCACTGCCAAAAACGCGGGACACCGCTGCTAAAATTACAATCGTTAAAGCTATCCGCTTCGTTCTGGCAGTGTAGGGAGTTTTTTCGTAAAAGTTGCTGTTCAAAGAAAGTGCGTTCCAAAGCGTTCTTCGCAAACCTGCAATTGAATCTTCTCCCCTCACCTTTAACTCCTGCTCCTCAAGATAGTTGACAACAAGGACAAAATAAGCTCTAATACAGCAAAATTACCAAAATATTTCTACATAATTAGGTAATTAACAGGCATTCTACCAGATTTTATTAAATGCTAAGATTGATTTTGCAGATATTTGCGTGGCTGCGCGGAGGAAGTTTAAATTTGTTGCTCATCGCAGCTCTCATCCTGCTAGTTTGGGGCATTCTTTCGCCAGTGGGAACTGTTATATGGTGGCTGGGTCAAAGTGCCGAAACTTTGGGTTTCAAAAAAAATTCGCCGGAGATATTGCCCCCAAACGACAGCAGCCGGGAAGCGCCCAAGTCTTCACCGAGCAATTGTTATATCATCTTTTTACCGGGAGTTGGCGATTTTTCGGGGGACGAACTAACACCGGGAGAAGCATTTTTTCTCAAACACTTAGTTGAAAGTCACCCGCAGTGCGTAGCCGTGGGGGATGTTTTTCCTTATTCAGCTTCTAACAAAAGTTTAGGCGGACAGCGCTGGCTAGCTCCTTTTTGGCGGTTTGCAGCACAGGCAAAAGGTGGGCCGATTGGGGCGGATATATTCATCAAAATCCGCAATCTTTGGAGGTTTGCAATTTCTCTCGATTATCGCTACGGTTTAGCATACAATCAGGGAATTGCCAATGCAATTATCGAGCGCATGAATGCTAAATCTCCGATTTCAGCTAATCCTCAAAAACCTTTGCAAGTTATTTTAATTGGCACTAGCGGCGGCGCACAAGTTGCTTTGGGTGCTACTCCCTATCTTAAAGAATGGCTGAAAGCAGAAGTTACTGTTATTTCAGTTGGGGGCGTGTTTTCGGGAGAGAATGGTTTTGCAGAAGCCGATCGCGTTTTCCATTTGCGCGGCACTCGCGATTCAATTGAGGATATTGGCGGCATAGTTTTTCCGACTCGCTGGTACTGGTACGCGACTTCCCCCTTCAATCAAGCTCGTTTACAAGGACGCTACGCAGAAGCTGTCAGCGGCCCTCAAAAGCACGACGGCGATGAGGGATATTTTGGGGAAAATCAGGCAAGTAACGGTGAAAAGTATGTAGATATTACGCTGGATAAGATTAATCAATTGCCTGTTTGGTCTGATGGCGCGTCCGATTGATGAGTTTTTACATATTCGGTGCCTCTACAAATATCGGACATCATATCAATCGGTAACATCAGCTACTTAGCATTTAAATTGGATCTAAAGAAATAATAAAATTATCTTGGGCTCTTGCTCCGCAGCACCGCCCAGAATATACAATTTAAATGCAGAATAGCTTAGTCATTAGTGATTAATTGTATCATTCGTTGTGCGTCGCTTGAAGCTTGGCCTTGTTGCCTTCGAGTCTCTACCGCAGTTCCCGACGCGCGATGCCCCATTCCCCATTCCCTATTCCCTATTCCCTATTATCAATGTCTCGACCAACATTATATATTGCCATCACCAATCACGGATTTGGTCACGCTGTCCGAGTTTCCTCGGTAGCTGCAAAAATTCAAGAATTAAATCCAGATATTTTACTAATTATCACCACAACCGCACCTCGGTGGCTACTAGAATGTTACATTAGTGGCGACTTTATTCTCCGTCCCCGCGCTTTTGATGTGGGAGTTGTGCAAGCTGATAGTTTGCATATGGACAAAGAGGCGACTCTGGAAAAGTTGCGGGAAATTCGGAAAAACCAAAATTCGATAATTGCGGGCGAAGTTAATTTTATCAAGCAAAATCGGGTGGGTTTGGTGTTGGCAGATATTCCTCCTTTGGCTGCGCGAATGGCGGCATCTGCTGGGGTTCCTTGCTGGATGATGAGCAATTTCGGCTGGGATTTTATCTATCGAGATTGGGGCGGGGAGTTTGTAGAAATGGCTGATTGGATTGGTGAATGTTTCGGAAAGTGCGATCGGCTTTTTCGCCTGCCTTTGCACGAACCGATGGCTGCTTTCCCAAATATTCAAGATGTCGGCTTGACGGGCGGCAATCCTCGCTACAGTAACGATGAAATTCGGGAAGTATTCGGCATTAAATCACCGCTGGAAAAAACTGTATTGCTGACTTTCGGTGGCTTGGGTTTAGAAGCAATTCCTTATCAAAATTTACAGTTATTTAGCGATTGGCAATTTATTACTTTTGATGCGGCGGCTCCCAATTTGCCGAATTTGATTAAAGTCAAAAATTCTGAATTTTCACAATATTTCCCCATTTTACCGCGTCCGGTGGATCTAATGCCTGTCTGCGGGCGCTTGGTTTCTAAACCGGGATACAGCACTTTTTCGGAAGCTTTGCGCTTGGAAATACCTGTTGTTTCTATTATGAGAGAAGGTTTTGCAGAAGCTGAGGTGTTGTTGGAGTGGCTAAAAAATTATGCGGAACATCAAGTGGTGACGGCGGCGGAGTTTTTTGAGGGGGATTGGGAGTTTTTGCGACAGCCGCTGCATCCGCCGCGTTTGTCGGATAAGTTGGATAAAAATGGTACTGAGGATCTCGCCCAAGCTGTTGTAGACTATTTTAAAGATCGGGATTAGGATGATGCTGATTTACGATCTAAAATCCCAATGGATAAATCTTTGATTGATTCCACCGCAGATTAACGCAGATTAACGCAGATATTTTCCTGAGCGGAAAGCAATTGAATGCAATGCAAGTCTAATTTGGTCTAAAATCTAAAATCTAAAATCTAAAATCTAAAATCGAATGCTTCATCACCAACAAATACTCAGAATTCAAACTACAGGGAAGTCTCTGTGCAACATCACTCCTAAGATAGAAGATGCGGTGGCGAATTCTGGTATTGAAACAGGACTTTGTAGCTTGTTTTTGCGCCATACTTCTGCTAGCTTGGTGATTCAAGAAAATGCTGACCCGGATGTACTTAAGGATTTGGCTAACTTTTTGGCTAAACTTGTACCGGAGGGCGCGAGTTACATTCACGATGCGGAAGGCCCAGACGATATGCCGGCGCACATTCGCACTGCGCTGACTCATACTTCTGAACAAATCCCGATCGCGCGCGGTAGATTATTGTTAGGAACTTGGCAGGGAATTTATCTCTGGGAACACCGCCAGCGGGGTCACTTTCGCGAATTGGTCGTTCACGTCAGCGGCGTTGGATCGGAATTTGCACCTCGCTGATTTTAGTGGCTTCGGCCGTCATCGGGGAATTGTAAAAAAAGCGGCGCGGCGGCCCGACTATTTCGTATTCGGGATGTTCTTGAAGCCAATCTTTGAGTTTCTGGAGGTTATTTTCGTAACTTTCCCAAGTGTAGGCCCCGCGCGCGCCGATGCTAACAACTGTCATCGGTGAAGTATCCGTGACTTCCACAGCAGAGTTAACGCTGCTGGGGGCGATATTTGGTGCCGGGTAGAGGAAGGAAACTTCTGCAACCGGAACTGTATCGATTTCCTCGGAAGTTTTCGTGTAGCGCGCTTCTACTGGCGTTGTCATCGCAATTTGATTGTTGCTGATGTGTTCAAATAAGGGATTGAATGCGATTCCTGTAGCTTGTCGCAAATCGCCTGCGTGGGTGTAGGTGACAGCGCGGTACTGAGGATATTGCTTAACTTCTATGACGCCAATCTGTGCCGGCTCAGGGAATCCACTAGGTAATGTCATTTTAGATTTTAGATTTTAGATACTTCGGCTTTGCGAGCGTACAAGTTTGAGATTCTAGATTTTACACTAAATAATGAGGCAATACTTACTCTGCAAGGGTTTTCTAGTTGCTTGCAGTTGCGTTTGTTTGGGCAACTGCTATAAATAGGCTGAGATTGTTTGCAGCCGATCGCTCCTGCAGCACAACCAGTTTAGCAGTTATTTAGAGCGATGCTAACTGTCGATCGCCTAGAATTAGTTGAGAGATTTCTTGCTTTACCTCGTAATAATACGGACGGCGCTAAGTAACCAGAGAAACATCAATCTAGTTGTCCTTTAAAAATTAGCGTTTTTCAGGGGCGTCTGCTATTTATGTCGGAAAATATTCGGCTGTGCCGATCGAGCTGTGCATTTTCAGTTATTGCCACGGCGGGCGATCGCGCGAAGCCACGCCGTTCAATTATATCGCTTTCAGGGAATGACATATGAAAAAGATTCTAGTGATTGAGGACGATCGAGTAATTCGAGAGAATATTCTCAAACTCCTCAAAGCCGAAGGTTTCGACGTGACGGGTGCAGAAAATGGAGCGCTGGGTTTAAATGCCGCGGTGTCAAGTCTTCCCGACGTGATTCTTTGCGATGTGATGATGCCGGAACTGGACGGGTACGGGGTGCTGATGGCTTTGCGATCGCACCCTGTTACTGCTACAGTACCTTTTGTTTTCCTGACAGGTAAAGCCGAGCGCTCTGAAATGCGACAAGGTATGGAATTGGGAGCAGATGATTACCTCACAAAACCTTTTACTAAAGCTGAGCTTGTGGGTGCGATATCCAGCCGCTTGAAAAAACAAGCAGCTTTTGCCGAACAGCAGCATAATTTGCGATCGCGAAGCAGCACATTACTCCCAGATGCCGCCGACAAATTAGAGGAGATAGAAACAAGTTTGCGTGCAGCCTTGGAACGAGAAGAATTCCAAGTTTACTATCAGCCACAGGTCAATGTTCAGACGGGAAAAATCGTGAGCGCCGAAGCTTTGGTGCGCTGGCTGCATCCCGAAAAAGGGCTGATTTCGCCCGCCGAATTTATTCCAGATGCCGAAGCAACTGGCTTCATTATACAATTGGGCGAGTGGGTTTTGCAGACAGCTTGCAGACAAATACAGGTTTGGCAAAATGCGGGTTTTGCCTTGCAGCAGGTAGCGGTAAATCTGTCGCCCGCCCAATTTCACCAACCAGAACTCAGCAGCAGAGTTGCCGAAATTTTAGCAGAAATTGGTTTAGCACCGAGCAGTTTGGAATTAGAGCTGACCGAAAGTTTGATGGTGGAGGATGCCGAAGGTGCGAGCGCCACTTTGCAACAATTGAAAGATTTGGGAGTTTCTATCTCTATTGACGATTTCGGCACAGGCTATTCTTCTTTAAGCTATCTGACACAATACCCCTTTGATGTTTTAAAGATCGATCGCTGTTTCATCAGCAATATAACCGACGGTTGCACAAATGCAGCGATTGTCAAAGCTATTATTGAAATGGCGCACAGTCTCTGTCTTGAGGTAATTGCCGAAGGAGTTGAAACTGAAGCCGAAAAAGATTTTCTGTGGCGCTACGAGTGCGATGCCATGCAAGGATATTTGTTCAGTCCTCCTGTGCCGGCAGCGGATTTTGAACAGTTGCTGGCGGAAGGCAAATAGAATATCGCTGAAGTTAATGGCTTTGAGATTTTAGATTGACTCCAGGCATTAGTCTGGAAGCTGGAAAGTTGAACTTTCGTCTAAAATGTTTAGATTGTTCGCGACAGGAGTCTGGGCATTGTATCAGTTTGTGGGCGGTCAATCTTTGTGCTGCGACAGCCAATGAAGATTGTAAAAAATATTGATTCTCTCGTTCCCACCCTGAAAACGAGAATTATTTAATTATAGACAGCGGTACTTCTCGGCTACTGTCGCTATTTCAATCTAGATCAAAATCACTAATATTTTCGATAATTTCTTCTCTCTTAAGATATAAGATTAATTAGAAAAAAATTGGCAACATTTTTGTAGGGGTCCCCTCACCCAGAGCCGTGCTATAGCAATCCTAAATGAATTGTGTAAATATGTAAGAGTAGGTACGGGATACTGGCACTACTCTACATATTTGGCGAATTCTAAAGGATTGCTATATACAAATTAGATGGGCGACAGCTTATAACAAAAAATGCTTTTTGCAAAAATAAGATACTCCCAGGAGTTATACCATGTCCGGCCGATTGACCGAAATCAAACTAATTCGATCCAATTCTCAACAAGATTAGATAAAAACTGCTACTTTTGAGTTTTTAAACTAATGCTTCAAGTTGGCTGACGGTCGGCGGAAGTTCTAAGTCTTTGAACAAGACTGTACTGAGATAGCGTTCGCCATAGGAAGGCTGCACAAAAACTATCAATTTTCCAGCATTTTCGGGACGCTTCCCGACTTGAATTGCGGCCAACAAAGCCGCACCTGCTGAGATTCCTGACAACAATCCTTCTTCTCTGGCTAGCCGGCGGCTGTAGGCGATCGCATCTTCGTCGCTAACTGCAATTACTTCATCAATTAACTCTGGTTTCAACACTTCCGGGATGAATCCTGCACCAATCCCTTGAATTTTGTGAGCACCAGATTTGCCTCCAGAAAGCACGGGGCTGCTGGCGGGTTCAACTGCGATCGCCCTAAAACTCGGTTTCCGCTGTTTAATTACCTCAGCAACTCCAGTCATCGTACCGCCGGTACCAACTCCAGCCACAAAAAAATCTACTTTACCGTCTGTATCTTCCCAAATTTCCTCGGCCGTGGTTTCCCGGTGAATTTTCGGATTAGCGGGATTGCGAAACTGTTGCAGCAGGAAAGCATTGGGGGTTTCTTCTGCAATTTCTTCCGCACGGGCGATCGCGCTTAACATCCCTTCATGTCCCGGAGTTAATTCCAACTGAGATCCGTAAGCTTTTAACATCGATCGGCGCTCTAAACTCATCGTATCCGGCATCGTTAAAATCAGACTGTAGCCTTTCGCCGCCGCAATCATTGCCAAAGCAATTCCAGTATTTCCTGAAGTCGGTTCTACTAAAATAGTTTTCCCCGGTTGAATTAACCCCGCATCTTCTGCCGCCTGAATCATGCTCGCCGCAATCCGATCTTTCACCGAAGCAGCCGGATTCATTCCTTCCAGTTTTACCACAATTTGAGCAACTACTCCTTCCGCTTGGGGAATTTTATTGAGCTGAACTAAAGGAGTTCTACCAATTATTTTTGTAACATCTCTAGCAATTTTCATGGCTTAATTTATCTCCAGTTAAATGTAGTACATGGGATTTGCTTGTTTGCGAACATCCCGCTGTTCGCACAAATCTTGTAATGTGTATTTTCCCAACACCGCAACAGATGCCTGTCTCGCTTCCTCCCAGATTTCTAGCACCGCAGTTTTTTCTGTTGTTGCAGATTCCGAAACTTTTTGGAACGGGCCCCGGTCGCCGCCTTCGAGAGTCGAAAACACCTCTAGCAAAGTAATCTGCCAAGGCTCTTTCGCCAGCAAATAACCGCCTTTAGCACCCCGCAGACTCTGGACGATACTCGCACGCCGCAGCACGGCAAGAATTTGGTCTAGATAGCGTTCCGGTATTTCTTGAGAAGCAGTAAGTTCGTTCACTGTTAGGGGCGAATCCTTCGGGTGCTGACTCGCCAGTTCCAAGAGCGCTAACAGAGCATATTCTACTCTAGAAGATAGTTCCAGATTCCCCATTGGCGATCGAGTTTAAATTGTAAAATAGATTATAGTACATAATTCCGGTAGATGTACAGGTGTTATTATATTTTTATTACAAAAACGGTTGGAGAAATCCCGTGAGCAACGTAAATGTAGGGAATTTAAGCTGTCGGCACTGTCGGTATTACGAGCAGCAGGGACACAGGGGCGGAACCTGCCAGATGCTCGGCGTGGCGGTACAGGGTGGGTGGAAAGCTTGTCCGTTTTTGGTTCCGCCCTTTGCACAGTCTTGGGAACACCCAGAAGTGGCTAGATCCCGAAAGTCTCAAAGGTTGGAGGGAGCGAGTATTTTAGAGGCAATACCCCCGCCTTAAAGTAACTGCTAAGTAGGTAGGCGGATATATGCTTTCTCATCGTTAAGTTTATTCCTACTCACCTACTTAACGGCAGTCAAAAGGTGCGACATACCGCATCTGTTGGCTGTGAGAAGAAAGAAATCAGGAGAAAGAGAAAAGCAAGTGCGACGATACGCACTTGCTTTTGAACTGTTTGACGAGTCGATGATTAAATTTAATTAACGCACATTTGATACAAATGATCTGTGGTATAGAAAACTCAGAATTTGCTCGAATATCCCATTGTCAGCTAATAACCTTTTATATTTCGTAGTGCCACACATCTGAAGGTTGCAGAATAATCCGGTGGAGCGGCAGACGCTCAATCAAACCTTGCTGCTCAAAATGACCGAGGGTTCGAGTGACAGTTACGCGACTTGTACCGAGAATTTCTGCAATATCCTGATGCGTTAAAATCATATCGATCAGATGTCCTCGCTCTACCTCAGAACCAAACCTTTTAGCCAGCCAAGTCAATAGTTTATAGAGCATAAAATCAACTTTTTTGTAACCTCGCATTATCATAAAATCTTCAGCTTGCTGAATGTGATTGAGCAAAATATCTCTATTTAGCCAGCGCTCGACCGATAATAAAACTGCCTCGACTTTAGTGAGGCATTCAATTTGAAAAGGATCGCATTTTGATATTGGTTTGCCGATCGTATCACCAGGCACCCACAATCCCAAGGTGATAATTGTGCCATCTTCAAGCCACGTTACAGTTCGCACTACTCCACTTTCAATTCGCCACAGAGCATTGCTTCTGTTGGGCAAGTGCGAGCGGCGAGAAAATATATGTCGGCTCGTTTCATCAAAAGTTTTAGTGGAAAGAGAAGCAATAGTCATAGCCAGTTACTGAAAGAATAAAAGTTAGTTTGTCCAATGACAGCAGGATAGTGTGGCTGGCAAAAATCTATATAAATTAAAGCTTTACTAGATTCCTGCACCGTCTAAAAACTGTGTAATGAATAAATCAGAAGACAGGAATAATTCATGTTTTTCGACCTCTGCTTGCTCTGATTGAGTTGTTTTGAGCGGAGATAATTGAGATTTTAAAAAATCCACCTGCTCTTCTAAATCCTTAATTCTATCGAATAAAGCTCGAATCGCTTGAGCTTCCAAATCCGGTATTACTTGAGAATTTAGAGCATCTTCCACCTGCTTTTTCCGAGAGATAATACGGCCGGGAATTCCCACAACTGTGCAATCGCTAGGGACATCCCGCAGCACTACCGAACCCGCACCAATCCGAACATTATTGCCAATTTGAATATTGCCTAAAACTTTAGCACCGGCTCCCACCACTACATTTTCTCCCAGAGTCGGATGCCGTTTTCCTATATCTTTACCCGTGCCGCCAAGGGTTACTCCTTGATAAATTACAGCATAATCTCCAACGATCGCAGTTTCGCCAATTACCACCCCCATACCGTGGTCGATAAACACGCCCCTACCAATTTTTGCTCCTGGGTGGATCTCAATACCTGTTAAAAAGCGGCTGAGTTGGGAAATCAAGCGCGGTACAAACGGCAGGCCAGCGGAATAAAGCCAGTGTGCTGTCCGGTGCAAAAAAAGTGCTTGGAGTCCGGGATAGCAAAATAATACTTCCAGCCAGTTGCGGGCCGCTGGGTCACGTTCGTAGATAATTTGCAAGTCAGTGAACATATTTAGTCTCACCGTGTTTTGGTTATACATTATCGGCAGTGCCGACGGTTTAAGCTGCCTAAAGCAGTCAATCGATTTTAGATTTGAGATTTGAGATTTTAGAGGCGACCCCACGAATAAATGCGGGGGCTTGAGGATTGAAGAATTTTAGATTTTGGATTGATTCCACGGATAAATCCGGGGGCTTGTACCACCAAGAAATTCTTGGTCAGGAAACTTAGACATCAAAACCTTCAAACCTGAGTTTTTGCCCTCTCTTCGGGGGATAACGAAGTATCTGTGCAAACAACCCGGTTTCTGACCACCTGTGCGTAAGTCTTAGCAGTATTGGTTGTGACATTATTACATATAATACTGTAATTCGACCGACTTACAGTAGTTAATGGAGAAAAAAATTTCCCCCAGCCTTTTCTAAGCTGCCTCCGATATTTTCCGTGAAACAAACGGTACTGCTTGTCTGACTTCTTGCCGCAGCGGAATCTCGATCGAGAATTCCGTGCCCAATCCCGGTGTCGAATCGCAGCGCAGCGTACCCTTGTGCTTTTCTACGACAATTTTATAGCTGATTGACAGTCCCAATCCTGTCCCTTTTCCGACCGGTTTCGTCGTAAAGAACGGGTCAAACAGCCGTTTTTTGACATTTTCTGCCATGCCGGGGCCGTTGTCGGATATCCGCACAATTATGCGATCGGGGCTTGAATATTCTGTGGTGATGGCGATCGCGATCGGATTGGCTTTCGCTGCTGCAGGCCCGCGATCGAGGTGGTAACTCTCAAGGGCGTCGATCGCATTAGCCAGAATATTCATAAACACCTGATTTAATTGTCCGGCATAGCACTCTACTAAAGGTAAATTGCTGTAGTTTTTAACAATCTCGATCGACGGGCATGAGCCCGTAGCTTTCAGGCGACTTTGCAGAATTAGCAGAGTGCTGTCAATACCTTCATGGATGTTGACAGGCTTCATCTCGCTTTCGTCTAAACGAGAGAAATTCCGCAAAGATTGGACAATTTGAACAATACGATCGGCTCCTATTTTCATCGAGGACAGCAGTTGCGGCAAATCTTTGCTGAGAAATTCAAAATCAATATTTTCTAAATACTCTGAAATTTCTGAGGGAGGGTATAAATAGTGTTTTTGGTAGAGTTTGACTAACTCTAACAAATCCCTACTATATGCGCTGGCGTAGTGGATATTGCCGTAAATAAAACTAATAGGATTGTTAACTTCGTGGGCGATACCAGCAACTAATAAACCCAAACTAGACATTTTTTCCTGCTGAATCAGTTGAGTTTGAGTTTGCTGCAACTCTTGCAAGGTTTGCTCTAACTGTTGAGATTTAGCCCTGCGTTCTGCTGCTACTTTTTCAATTCGAGCGGTATAATTCCACAAGCTCATTAGATAAAGTGTCGCCACCAAAGTTAAGATAGTTCCCAAAATTAAAACAGTCAAAGAACGCCAAAATATGAGAGGATTAATGTACTCTGGCGTTAGCCGCAGTTGCAGCAACCACCTGCGATTTTCAATATTGAGAATGCGGGTGCAACTGCTGCCGTCCGGGCAGTAAGCTATTTCCCCGATTTCGAGTTTATTTTTAATGTTTTCGTCGGTGACGATCCTTTTAGTCTTCGCTTCGTAAAAAGCGAGAAATTTTCCTGTTTCAGGAGCCATAGCATCTTGAAGATACACGTTAATAAAGTTCAGCTTAGTTTCCTGCAAAGCCGATTTAACTATAGCATCTACCAGCAAAACTCCGAGAGTAAAACCTTTCAGTGTTTCTGGTTCCCCAGCCGAAAAATTGGGCTGCATTGCTGCGGAATCACCAGCAGAAATTTGACCAAAAATTGGCATAAATACGAGGACGCTTGGTTGATTTGGTGAAGACCATTTTTGGCGAGCAGTCGCGATAATTTCTTGTCTTTTTGCGGCTGTTTCTAAGGCTAGCCGATTGGAATTCAAATTTAAACCTAAATCTATTTTATCAGTCAGGAATTGCGGCGAGTCAGAAACACTGGGCAGCCAAGCGATCGCCTTGAGGCTCGGATGGCGGTACAGGGCACTACCAACAAATGTATTAATTTCTGGGTTTTTAACGCCGTCAAATACGCGGTAAAATGCTCCCGCAGCCCGAATTATTTCTAAATTCCCGCTAACATCTCTCTGAATGTCTGTAGCTATTTTATCCAGTTGCTCTTGCAGTCCTGCTTGCATGAATTTGTATTCCCAATTGTACGCGACTGAAGAGGCGATCGCAGACATTCCAAATCCTGCACAAAGTGTTAATCCTGCCTGGATGTAGTGGCGATAACTAACTAAAGTGCTAGTTGCTAAATTCAACAATTTGTTAACATTCATATTCTTCGCTGACTTTTTTTCAATCGTTTCCAGTCACAGCCTGGGAATTAATTTCAGGAGCAAGCTCCTCTGATTTGGAGCCACGAGACAGCATTACCAAGCACCAGCCTGGTAATGATATGTCGCAGCAGTGTTTTGTAGAAGCTCCCCGATAGTATGTTGAGCAAGATCCAGCCGCTGATTTTAAATTGAATAAGCTGGAAAAGTCATCGCGTGTTTGGGCTTGACATAAACCTGTTGATCTCGCGTTAACTGTAGAGAATCGAAGCGCTCGCGACTTACGTAAGCTGTTACTATCTGATCTGATTCTAATACTAATTCGGTTTGAATCTCCCGTCCTAAATGAATGATGCGGCTGACTTTTGCTAATGCAAAACCAGACTGTGGATTAGTTTGAATTTCCACATCGTGGGGGCGCAAAAACACTAAATCAGAATGGGCGGCTCCATGATTGTGAGCCGTTGTACCGTTGCTGGCGAACAAACCCGCAGTATTTGGCAGCACATTTACAGGCCCAATAAAACTCATCACAAAAGCTGTTGCGGGTTTGTCGTAAATTTCAGCAGGAGTGCCAACTTGTTCGACTCTACCTTTGTTCATGACCACAATTTCATCGGCTACTTCCATAGCTTCTTCTTGGTCGTGGGTGACAAAAACTGTGGTGATGTTAACTTCTTTATGAAGGTTGTGCAGCCACGATCGCAATTCTTTGCGGACTTTAGCATCTAATGCTCCAAAAGGTTCGTCTAACAGCAGCACTTTTGGTTGAACTGCTAGAGCTCTCGCCAAAGCCACGCGCTGCCGCTGACCGCCGGAAAGTTGCGAAGGATAGCGATCGCCCAAACCTGTCAACTGCACTAAATCCAAAAGTTCATCAACCCGCCTGCTAATTGAGTTTTTAGCAACTTTGCGAATTTCCATCGCAAAAGCAATATTTTTCTTAATAGTCATGTGTTTGAACAAAGCGTAGTGCTGAAACACAAAACCGATATGCCGTTCCTGCACCGACTGCTGGGTAGCATCCTCGCCGATCAGGTGAATAGAACCAGTATCCGGCGGTTCGAGTCCCGCAATCATCCTCAGCAGAGTCGATTTCCCGGAACCGGAAGGCCCCAACAGCGCGACTAAAGAGCCACTTTTAATTTCCAAATTCACGTTGTCAATGGCGTGAAAGGAGCCGAAGTGCTTCGATACGTTCTGAACTTTAATGCTCATGAGTTTATTTACTTATTTTAGGAGTTGACAAGCCAAACCCCACTTACTCGACAGATTTACAGTAGTATATCTTGAAAATAATATTTTGCAAGGTCTGTAACTTTTTGTATTGTATTTCCAGCCCTCCTGATGGGGACGGCGCTTGAAAGTTGAGGCTAAGAGTCGGAAGAGTTAACCCGCGAGGGTTTCGAGAGGTGGGGCGATCGTCCGAGAATCAGCAATGCTGAAAATACGCAGAAACCGGGCTCGATCGACGAAAATACTGGATCAAAACCTTTAAAATCTTTAATCCCGCTCAAAAACCCGGTTTCTTTGCTGTCGATCGATAATTTGACGGCTGCCGACAATTTCCCGACTCCCGGCGATATTGAAAATTTCAGGTAGGAATTGCTCAATCTGAGCTGCGATCGCACACAATTTAGATCACAATAGTTAATTCAGAAGCCCGCCAGCTTAACTTTTGAGAAACTACCAAGAATAAGTTCTAACCAAAACACCACTATGGGAAAACCAACAGGCTTTATCGAATTCCTCCGCGAATTGCCCTCCGAACTCTCACCAGTCGAGAGAGTCCACAACTGGGACGAATTTCACCTACCGATGGAGGAAGACAAACTCCGCAGCCAAGGCGCGCGCTGCATGGACTGCGGCATCCCATTTTGCCACACGGGTTCCCTGATTAGCGGCATGGCCAGCGGCTGCCCGATCAACAACCTGATTCCCGAATGGAACGACCTAGTATATCGCGGACTCTGGAAAGAAGCCCTTGACAGACTCCACAAAACCAACAACTTCCCCGAATTCACCGGCAGAGTCTGTCCCGCCCCCTGCGAAGGCGCTTGCGTGCTCGGCATCAACAACCCGCCAGTCACGATTAAAAACATCGAAGTCGCCATTATCGACAAAGGCTGGGATGAAGGCTGGATTACCGCCGAACCACCCGCCAAACGCACCGGCAAAAAAATCGCCGTCATCGGTTCCGGGCCCGCTGGTTTGTCGGCTGCGGCGCAACTGAACAAAGCAGGTCATTTGGTAACTGTATACGAAAGAGCCGATCGACCGGGAGGCCTGCTAATGTACGGCATCCCCAACATGAAGCTAGACAAAGAACAAGTCGTGATGCGCCGCCTCAAAGTCCTCGAAGACGAAGGCGTAACATTCGTTTGCAACACCGAAGTTGGGAAAGACTTACCAGCCGAACAACTGCTAAAAGAATACGACTCAGTTGTCCTCTGTACCGGCGCGACAAAACCCCGCGACTTAGGAATCGAAGGGCGGGAATTAAAAGGCATCCATTTCGCGATGGACTTTTTGACAGCGAACACCAAAGCAGTTTTAGACAAGAGCACCAACGACAACTTCATCTCCGCCGAAGGCAAAGATATCGTGATTATCGGCGGTGGCGACACAGGCACCGACTGCGTCGGCACCTCCATCCGCCACGGCTGCAAAAGCTTGGTACAGCTAGAAATCCTGCCCAAACCGCCCTCGGAACGGGCCGCCAACAATCCCTGGCCCGAATGGCCGAAAGTCTACCGCTTGGATTACGGCCAAGAAGAAGCTGCAGCCAAATTCGGCGATGACCCCCGCGGCTATCTCACCACGGCGACAAGGTTCGAGGGCGACGAAAACGGCAACGTCAAAGCCGTGCACACCGTTGAGGTGGAGTGGGCGAAAAACGAAAAAGGACAGTTCATTCCCAAGCAAATTGCGGGCACCGAGAAAGTGTTGCCGGCGCAGCTTGTCTTGCTAGCGATGGGCTTCCTGGGCCCGGAACAGCCCTTGCTGGATGACTTGGGATTGGAACGCGACGCGCGCAGCAACGTCAAAGCCGAGCACGAAAAATATACCACCAGCATTCCGGGAGTTTTCGCGGCTGGTGACTGTCGCCGGGGACAAAGTTTGATTGTTTGGGCGATTAACGAAGGGCGCGGCGTGGCCCGCGAGTGCGACCTTTATTTGATGGGTGAGACGGATTTGCCTTAGTTGATTTATAGAGCCTATAGGGGCGGGTTCACCAACATTTTGAGGCAACAAACCCAAAATTCTGTAAACCCGCCCCTATACCGCGAAATGACCTAAATCCTGACGTAATATTTGGG